>CALFYU010000133.1 GCA_937952455.1 uncultured Planctomycetaceae bacterium | reverse complement strand
ATAATCTGGGCGTGGCCTTAAAACGTCAACAACAACTCAACGAGGCCGGCGCCGCCTTTCAACGCGCCGTGGCGGCCCGCGGCGATTTTGTCGACGCCTACGTCAATCTGGGTGACACGCTGCGGCAGTTGAGCCGCCTCGAAGATGCCCGAATGTGTCTGCAAGCAGCGGTGGAGATCGATCCCTACTGTGCGGCCGCTTTTAACAATCTGGGCATCGTTTATCGTCGACTGGGCAACAATGACGAAGCGATCACCTGCTTTGAGCGCGTGCTGACACTCCAACCCGATAACGTCGACGCTGCCAACAATCTGGGCAACGTCTATGCCGGTATCAATCGCATCGAGGAGGCCGAACAACAATACGCCCGCGCCGCCGCGGCCAACACGCAGTCGCTGGACGCACACAACCATCTGGGTCTAATGCGACAGCGCCAAGGCCGCCTGCAGGAGGCGGAACAGGAATTTCTGGCGGCGATCCAGCTCGATCCTCGCTACGTTCACGCCCACGTGAATCTGGGGGTGCTCTACCAATACGAAGGCCGCATCGACGAGGCACAGACTTGCTTTCGTAAGGCCCTCGAAATCGCCCCGCGGTTCGCCAAAGCGCACAGCAATCTGCTGATTTCATTGGGATACGATCCCGCCGTTGATCGCGATGAACTGTTCGCCGAGCATCGACGCTGGCAACAGACACACGCCGCTGGAATCTCATCGTTCACGACACACGACAATCCGCGCGATCCGCGGCGGCGGTTGCGGGTCGGTTATGTCTCGGCCGATTTTCGCCGCCACCCCGTGGCTTCGTTCATCGAACCGGTCTTGCAACTGCACGATCGGAAGTTTGTCGAAGTGATCTGTTACAGTGACGTCCCCGCGCTGGACTCCACGACAGAGCGTCTGCAGAAATTGGCCGACGTCTGGAAGAACATCTCCCACTTGTCGGACGAAGACCTGGCGGCGCAGATTCGCGACGACACGATCGACATACTCGTCGATCTGGCGGGACATACCGCCGGCAATCGGCTGTTGGTCTTCGCCCGCAAGCCGGCTCCGGTGCAGTTTTCCATGATCGGCTACGGCGACACGACCGGGCTGACGACGATGGACGCACGCATTACCGATGCGACATGTGATCCTCCCGACGAACCTTGCCGGCACACCGAACGTCTGGCCCGCATTCCCGGCGGCAGCTTCACCTACGCGCCGCCGGCATCGGCACCGGACGTGCAACCGCCTCCTGCTTTGAAAAACCGCGCCGTAACCTTCGGTTCTTTTAACAACCTGGCCAAGATCGGACCGGAGGTAATTTCCGTCTGGGCTGAAATCCTCATTGCCATTCCCAACAGCCGTTTGCGGCTCAAAAACGGAGCCTTTGCCGACGCCGGCGTCCGCCGACGATATGCTGACCTGTTTCGCAGTCGGCAGATTGCCGAGAAACGGATTACGTTCCAGGACTATGTCGAGACCGACGAGGAACATCTAGCGGCCTATCACGACGTGGACATCGCTCTCGACCCCTTCCCCTACACCGGAGCCACGACCCCCTGTGAAGCGCTCTGGATGGGGGTGCCGGTGGTCACGTTACGGGGCCAGAGTTACGTCGGCCGCATGTCGGCCGGCATTATGGACCAAGTCGGTTGCCCGCAATGGATCGCCCGTTCCACAGCGCAATACGTCGCCACCGCCGTCGGCTTGGCCAGCGACATGGCCGAACTGGGAAAGATTCGCAGCGGATTGCGAGCACAGGTCGCCGCCTCGCGCCTCTGCGCCGCCGACCCCACCGTCGACGCCATCGAGGCCGCCTATCGCGTCGCCTGGCGGCAGTGGTGCGAATCGCAGAATTGAGTCGTGAATTCAGCGTCGCTACCATAAACCGAATCCGATGCAACTCCTGCATCGATTCGTACGCGGCAAAATACGCGATGTGCGAAATTCAAGCGGCCCAAGGTTTTGCCGAGTCGTGTCAGCCAATCGTCCCATATCACGAATAGCCCCTTACATTCTTGCGGCTCTGTGTGTGGCCGGATTTGTCTGGATGGCATGGTTGGCGGTCCGAGTCGATGTCGACGAAAGGGTCCACAAGAACGTTCGGACGGTCCCATTGGTCGGGAACGATCTCAACAAGTTGCTGCCGTTCGGTCCGGTGTATGCAAAGTTTAATACGCATCCTCATGGTGGTATCTGGGGCGTCGTGTCGGGCCGATGTTCGGAGGACGCATTTCGGGAAATATACAAGAACTGGAAAATGCAGCCTTTGGAGATAGACGTCGAAATGTCCAATCATTTTTTAGAACCGGTTCCGATCGATCAGCGTCATGGGCTCACGCCATCGGACGTCGACGTTTGCGGAATGAACGGGACGAGGGTCATCGATCAGCGCGAAGTACGTCTTGATGGTGTATATTTCCCAACGGGCGGAGGATTTGTTCTAAAGGTTCAATCGTCCCGGTAAATCGTTCGCGGTTGTATCATGGCGAGAGTTTGCAAACTGCAACCGCACGTCGTGCACAAGCTCTCCCCATGCTCGACCAACTCCAAGCCTGCATCGAAAACTTCGGTCCCGCGCCGCGGACGTTTTCGATGTGGGATCGGCTCAAGTATTTGCCGCTTCCCAAGCCCCCCTGGCTGCGCAGCCATGGCGATGATCGCTTGCAAATCCTCTTCGATTACGCCGAGGAGGTCTTCCGCGACGGGGTGGTCGTGTGGGGATACATGGTCCAAGCCAACGTGTTGATGTTTCGGCCCGGCCGCGACAATTGCGGGGGTCTGATCGTCTATTCGCTCGATAATCCGCAGACGGTCGCGCCGGCCGAACTGCAGCGTGTGGCCCGTGCTTTGTACTCCCTAAAGGACACGAAACCGGAAGACCCCGACGTCGCGCGGGTGGCGGCGATGATCACCGGCGAACGGGCACGGGTTTACGGATATCCTGTACCCTCCTCTCTCAGCCCCACCACTTGCTGCAAAATCTCGTCGACCTTCTTCGTCCGCAAGCACCTCCCGGACCGCAAACTAACCGCGCCGCTGTTTCCAATCGTCGTCAATCCCGAGGTGCCTCACGTGGCGATTCCCCTGCCGGCAAAGTATTGGCCGGAAGCATTGATCGAGTGGTGGGGACAGTAGGCGGCTGAACTTGTGTGTATTCGGCCGCAAAAATTTCTCTCCGCGCCTCTGCGTCTCTGCGCGCGGCCTAATTTACGGCTCGGCAGGAGCCTCGCCAAGCTCGTATTGACACGCGCCGCTCGCTCCGAATACCAATTGCTCAGCGCGCAGCGTAAACCCCTGCACATCAGGCCGCTGCCGATCCGATACTGAATTTTCTCCCCCCACTCCACGACGGAGCACCCCATGCGACTGCCCAATCCGCTCGCCTCGCGCTGGGGACGGCTAATCGCCTTCTTCTTTCTCTATATCACCGAAGGCATCCCGCTCGGTTTTACAGCGACGACCATGGCGGTGCTCATGAAACGCGCCGGCGTCGGCGAAGAGCAAATCGGCGTTTTTGTCGGTTCCCTCTATCTGCCCTGGGCCTGGAAATGGGCGATCGGTCCGTTCGTCGATCTGTTCTATTCCAACCGGCTCGGCGCGCGGCGGGGCTGGATCTTGGGAACGCAGTTCATGTTGGCCCTCACTCTAATGGTCTGCATGCCGATTGAAATCTCAGCCGGCAACCTCGAACTGATCACACTCGTGATCATGATCCACAATATGTTCTGCGCCACCCAAGATGTCGCCATTGACGCACTCGCCTGCAACGTGCTGCACGAGGATGAACGGGGGTTGGCCAACGGGCTGATGTTCGCCGGCCAAATGCTGGGCGTTCCGTTGGGAGGCGCTTGTGTGCTCTACCTGATCGAAGGTGTCGACATTTCCTGGCTGCCGGCCCTCCGCGACGGAATTCCCGTACAGACCGCCTATTGGTTCGTCATCGGCTGTATCCTGACCGTCACGACATTCGTCGTTTTCCCCATGCGGGAACCGGTCCTGCACCGCCCGCCCCGCCGTGGGACGCTCCTCGAAACCGCCCTGTTTGACCTCGGTGATTATGTCCGCATGGCGTTCAAATCATTCTTCGGCAGCCGTGTCTCGTTTTTCGCATTCATATTCGCCGTATTGCCGGCCGGAGCGATGGGGCTGAGTCTCGCGCTGCAAAAAACGGTCGCCGTCGAAATCGGCTACGCCAACACCGACGTCGCGAATCTCGAAATCGTCTCCAGCATCACCTTCGCAGTGCTGTGCGTCCTGGGCGGCATGGTCTCCGACCGCTTGGGGCACCTCAAATGCCTGGGAGTATTCCTGGCACTGATGTCGATCCCCACATTCTGGTGCGCCTATCGCATGCAACAGGACGGCATGATCCTGCCCAAAAACGCCCCAACCGAGCAACGTCCCGCCGACGAAGCGTCGCCGCCCGAAACGTCCCCCGCGGCCGAGTCGAAAGAACTGATCGAAGCCCAAGCAGTCGCCCAGGAGAAAAAACCGCGGAGCATCTTCGCCGACGGCCAGGCACCGGCCATCGCCGGCACCTTCTGGTGGGCGGTCGTTCTCTTTTCCGCCTTTCAAGGCCTGATGTACGGCACGCGGACGGCCGTGTTTATGCGAATCGCCAACCCCGACGTCGCCGCCACGCAGTTCACAGCCTACATGGCCATGATGAACCTCGTCACAGCCTACACCGCCTGGTGGCAAGGCTACACGATCGCGCGCTACGGCTACCCCACGACACTCGTCATCGACGGCGTCACAGGCATGATCGGCATCGCCCTGCTGCCGTTGCTGCGCGGTGAGAGTGGATCCCGCGATGCAACCGCGAAAATCTTGGAGAAGTGAAATCCGATAGCCCCCGCCGTCTGGTGTGAACGGGGCTTTTTCGCTCTGCTGACTGGATGCGCGCTCTGTTGCGTGTTATATCAGAGCCCCCCGGCCGAATCGGGGGATCTGAGTCGATTCGTTCGTTTTCGTCAGTTGAAAGCCGTGTCATGTCGTTCCCCGCAGTCGCAGACCAAATGGCCCTGATCGGCCGTGGCGTCGAAAAAATCGTTCCCGAAGAGGAATTGGCCGCCAAACTCGAACAGAGTCGCAAAACGAATTCGCCGTTGCGAGTGAAGTACGGCATCGACCCCACGGGAATCGACGTCCATTTGGGGCACACGGTCCCGCTGAGAAAGATGCGGCAGTTTCAGGAGCTGGGCCATCAAGCGGTGATCATCATCGGCAACTACACGGCCCTGGTCGGCGATCCCAGCGGCCGCGACGAAACCCGCGCCCGACTCACGCAAGAACAGGTGGAAGCCAACGCCAAAGACTACCTCGAACAGGTCGGCAAAGTCGTCGACTTATCACGCGCGGAGGTGGTCCGCAACGGCGATTGGTTCGCAGAGATGAGCTTCTCCGACGTGCTGGATTTGTGCGGCAAGGTGACCGTCGCCCAACTGCTCACCCGCGACGACTTCAGCAAGCGTTACAAATCGGAGCAGCCGATTTTTCTGCACGAATGTCTGTACCCCGTGATGCAGGCCTGGGACTCGGTCAAGATCCGCGCGGATGTGGAACTGGGGGGAACCGAACAGCTCTACAGTTTCATGCTGGCCCGCGATCTGCAAAAAGACGTGAACCTGCCGCCGCAGGTGAGCGTCATGTCGCCGATCCTCGTCGGCACCGACGGGACGCGGCGGATGGGCAAAAGCCTCGGCAATTACATTGGCATCTCCGAACCGCCCTACGAGATGATGAAGAAGTTTATGCAATTGCCCGACGATTGCATGCAGATGTACTACGACCTGCTCACGGAGATTCCGCTGGACGAAATCTCAGCCCTGCTTGCCGGGCATCCCAAAACAGCAAAGCTTACGCTCGGCAAGACTGTGATCGGTCAGTATCACGGCGCCCAAGCAGCGGAAGAATCCGCAGCGCGGTGGGAGCGGGAGATCAGCCAGGGGGAACTTAATGCCGACATCCCCGTCGCCAAGATCGCGGCAGCCGATCTGCAGGACGGCAAACTTCCGGCGGCGCGGCTAATGGTTTGTGCGGGGCTGTGCAATTCCACCAGCGACGCCCGCCGCGCCATCAACCAAGGGGGCGCCTACATTGGCGAAGACAAACAACGGCTGGACGACCCCAACGCCTTGATCGAAGTCACCAGCGGCATGCTGCTGCGCGTCGGCAAGAAACGCATCTGCCGCGTGCAAATCGACGGCTGACGTCAAGAACGCCGATTCGACTCCAATGATCTTTCCTCACCGAATCGTGGTCTGCCGAGAGCACCATCTCCCGCGGATGAACACAGCGATTCGGCGGTTACGTCTTATAGATTTTCTCGCGGCCGTCGATCACATTCTTCGTCGCATTGCGAGTGTCAACGATCAGTTGGCCGTGGCGGACGATCGCGTCGTAGTCGAATCGCGTATGGTCCGTGGCGATCAATAGGCAGTCCTGCGAGGCCAAAAATTCCGGCGTGAGCGGTTCACTGCTGAGATCCGGGACGTCGTGGTGACGCATTTGGGGCAGCTTGGGGACGTGCGGGTCGCTGTAGCTGAGCACCGCTCCCCGTTCCCGCAACAGGTCCATCAACACGAACGACGGGCTTTCGCGAGGATCGTCGACGTCTTTCTTATAGGCGACACCCAATACGCAGATCTTGCTCCCCTTGACCGGTTTGCCGTGTTCATTGAGCGCCAACGCGAGGCGTTCGATGACGTATTGCGGCATGTGCGTGTTGACTTCGCCGGCGAGTTCAATAAATCGTGTCGGCATGCCTTCCTTCCGGGCGACCCAACTCAAATAGAACGGATCGATCGGAATGCAGTGCCCGCCCAGTCCGGGACCGGGATAAAACGCCTGGAACCCGAACGGCTTCGTTTTGGCAGCGTCGATGACTTCCCAGACGTCGATGTGCATCCGGTCGAGCAGCATTTTGAGTTCATTCACCAGCGCGATGTTCACCGCCCGGTAGGTGTTCTCCAAAATCTTGCAGGCTTCGGCGACTTCCGGCGAGGAGACCGGTACCGTGTTGACGATGGCGGAGTCGTACAGTTGTTTTGCCAGCTTGGCGCTCGTTTCGTCGATGCCCCCCACAACTTTGGGAATGCCGTCGGCGGAGAAGTCGAGGTTGCCGGGGTCTTCGCGTTCTGGGCTGTAGGCCAGATAGAAATCTTTGCCGACTTCCAGTCCCGATTTCGACAGGATCGGCAACAGCACGTCGCGCGTCGTACCGGGATAGGTTGTGCTTTCCAAGATCACCATCTGTCCCGGCCGCAACACGGCGGCGATTTGTTGGGCCGTCCCTTCGACGTAAGACAGGTCGGGATCGCGGCTGTCGGAGAGCGGCGTGGGAACGCAGATTAACAGCGCATCGGCTTCGGCGAGGCGCTTCATATCGGCGGTCGGTTCAAAGCGCTCCGAGGCGGTCCATTCCTGAATCCACTCCGGTTTGATGTGGTCGATATAGGTCTTGCCCGCTTTGAGCAGGTCGACCTTGCGTTGGTCGACGTCAAACCCCAGCGTACGGAATCCGGCGGAGATGAACGCACGGATCAACGGCAAACCGACGTAGCCCAAACCAACGATACCGATTTTAGCGGTCTTCTCCGAGATGGCGGTTTCCAAGGGGACGGTCATTTTTCGTCGATCCAGTAGCGAGGGGACTTCGAGGGTGAGGAACAAACCGACTTTTCCGGCTATACGGCGTGCAACACACTTGCTGCGCACAGGTTACGGAAACTTAGTGCGCGGCCGACCTTGCGTCAAGCGGCGATTTTCGGGGCGGGAGCCGGTTCGTTCGCCGATTTTTAGCCACGGGTGAACACCGACTAGGAGGCTTAAGATCGTATCATCGAGAACGCCCCGTTGCGACCGCCCACCCAATCCCAACCGAGCTACCTGACGCGGAGGCTTCCGATGGCTGTGCGAAGTTGTGTCTTGCGAGTTTTCGTTTTCGAACCGAGCACAAGACCGCGTGAAAATCCGTGCTTTATCCGTGTTAATCCGTGGCTATGAATGCATGCCGAGTGAATCGCATACCCAACAAAAACGCCCGGGCCGTTTGTTGCGGCGCCGGGCGGGTTGGTTGTCAGCGGCATTGTCGTGAGACGCTAGTTGTCAAATGCGGCGTCGAAGGCGATGTTGGAGGGGGAGAAGTCGACGTTCTTGACGAACTGGCAGGCTTCCCGGGCACCCGCTTCGCGCTCCATACCGGTGTCTTCCCATTCCACCGACAGCGGGCCGGTGTAATTGATGTGGTTTAAGGCGCGGATGATTTCCTCGAACCGCACGCCGCCGCGGCCCACGCTGCGGAAGTCCCATCCCCGCCGCTCGTCGCCGAAGGATAGGTGGCTCGACAAAATTCCCGTGCGGCCGTTGAGCGTGACGGACGAGTCCTTCATGTGCACGTGATAAATGCGGTTCGGAAAGAAGCGAATGAACTCGACCGGGTCGACCCCTTGCCAGAGCAAGTGGCTGGGGTCGAAGTTGAAGCCGAATTCCTCGCGGCTGTCGAGCGTCTTGACCGCACGCTCGGCGGAATAGATATCGAAGGCAATTTCCGAAGGATGCACTTCCAGAGCAAACTTGATTCCGCACTCTTGGAACACGTCTAGAATCGGATTCCAGCGCTCCGCCAGCAGGTCGAATCCCGCGTCAATCATCGGCCGGGGGATGGGCGGAAAGTCGTAGATCAAATGCCAGATGCTGGATCCGGTGAAGCCATTGACGAAGTCGACGCCCAGTTTCTGGGCGGCGCGGGCCGTGTTTTTCATTTCCTCGATAGCCCGTTCGTTCACGCCGTCCGGATCGCCGTCCCCCCAGACATATTCGGGCAGAATGTTCTTGTGCCGTTCATCAATCTTGTCCAACACCGCCTGTCCGACGAGGTGGGCGGAAATGGCGTGCAGTTTCAGGCCGTGCTTTTCCAAAAGTTCCCGTTTGCGGGCGCAATAGGTGTCATCCGAGAGGGCTTTGTCGACCTCGAAGTGATCCCCCCAGCAGGCGAGTTCCAGTCCGTCATATCCAAAATCGGCCGCCTTTTTACAGAGTTCTTCGACCGGAAGATCGGCCCACTGGCCGGTGCACAGGGTCACGTCGCGCGCCATGGTCGGTACCTTTCAGGTTGTGTTCGCCAACGTCGGTGTTAGGGGGGATTGTTTGAGAGAGACTTGAATGAACCAACACGGTAAAAAATCGGGCGGCTAAAGTCAACGAATCGGGCGCGGGCGGCCGAATGACTGGGG
>CALFYU010000132.1 GCA_937952455.1 uncultured Planctomycetaceae bacterium | reverse complement strand
GTCCGGCGTCGTGACATAGATAAACGGGCGGGCCACGGCCAGAAACGACTCGCCCAATTACATGTCGCCGGCGATGATCCGCGCTTTGAGCAGCGCCTGTTTCTCCCACAGCATGGCGTTGTTTTGCAGGTAGTCGAGATATCCCGAGACCTTAGTCACCAGTTCACCCGACCGGCCCCAAGGCCGCAGCCGCATGTCGACACGGTACAAAAACCCCTCCTGCGTCGACTGGTTGATGGCCCGAATCAAGTTTTGTCCGAGCCGCCGGTAGCTGCCCGCATCGCCATGCGTGAGAAAGATCAGGTCGATGTCGCTGCTGTAGTTCAACTCTTCGCCGCCCAATTTGCCCATGGCGACCACGGCGAAGTTATCCGCTTCGACGTCCGCCTGTCGCGCTGCGATGATTAAACTTGACTGCACCAGCGCATCGGCCAACAGCGACAATTGAATCGTCACCGACCGCATATCGGCCAGTCCGAACAGATCACATGCGCCGATCCGCAACAATTCCCACCGCTGGTAGCGGCGCAACGCGTCGAGTTGTTCTGCCGCGTCGTCGGCTTCCGCCACCGCCTTCTGTGCGGCGGCGAAGAAGTCTTGCCGGCTCTTCAATTCCGCCAGATGGTGATAGTTCGCCAGCGGCCCCAGATAGGCCGGATTCTTGCGAAGGATCTCGGAGAGAAACTCGCTGCTCATTGAGAGGCCGACTAGCATCTCCACCGCGCGGGGCGAGTCCCCCAGAAAGCGGAACATTTCCAGCTTGTCCGGCACGTTCTGTAGAAAATGGTCGAACGTGATCAGCACGCCGTCCGGATCAGCAATATCGGCCAGCGTGATCAACAGCGTTGGCAGACAACGGCAAAATTCGTGCCGGTCCGGCCCTGCGTCCGCCATCTGAGTCAGCCGCTCATAGGCGACGGCCGGATCGCTGAAACCAACGTTCGCGAGAAACTCCCGCGCTCCGGTCTCGTCCAGTTCGCCCCGGTCAAATAGTTCGCTGAAACTTTGGTACATGGCCGCCTGTCAATCGCACTTGTCCATCTGCGTCGCCTCACTCCTCCGTTACGGCTCCGGCAATGGGATCATCATACCATTCGGCCACATCCGGTGCTCAGAGAATTTCCAGCGTGGGCATTGCGGAACTTTCGAGGGCGTTCTTGGCGATCTCGATCGCCACCCGCTGGCAGATGTTCAACAAGTGCGGTCGGGCTGGACTGTCGTCGTCAAAAAGCCCCTGGAGATTGCCCGCGTCGGCTTCGATGCGGATGCAGGCTTCGATCGGCAATTCGCCCAAAAACGGCACATGCTGTTGCTCTGCGGCGTGTTTCGCGCCGCCACGGCCGAAGATATCCCCCGACATGTTTTCCACGATGCCCAACACGGGAATCTTCACCTTCTCAAACATCTTGAGCGCCTTGATCGCGTCCAGCAGGGCCACCTGCTGCGGCGTACAGACGACCACCGCGCCGGCCAAACCAAGCAATTGCGACAATGTCAAAGAAACGTCCCCGGTCCCCGGGGGCAGATCGATGAACAGATAGTCCAACTCGCCCCAGTCGGTGTCCTTCAAAAACTGCGTGATCGCGCCGTGCAACATCGGTCCCCGCCAAATCACCGCCTCTTCAGGTTTGACGAAGTAGCCCATCGACATTGTCTTCAGCCCGTTGACGTCGACCGGTTCAATGCGGCGGACCGTCTTGCCGTCTTCGCCTTGATGCTCGACCATGGCCGGTTGGCCTGCGCCTCCCAGCATGTGCGGGATACTTGGGCCGTAGACGTCGGCGTCCATCAGCCCCACGCGGGCACCCAAGGTATGCAGTCCATACGCCAGCGAGGCGGCCACCGTACTTTTACCTACGCCCCCTTTACCGCTGCCGACGGCGACGACGTTCTTGCAGCGCAGCCCGATCGATCCGCCAGTTTCTTTGCCGCGCACCTTCCACGAAAAATCAACGGCGACCGGACCAGCGGCGGGAAAGCTCTCGGCAATCGCATTTTGAATCGCGTCCGCGAGGCGTTGCCGGTCGGGATACGCGGGAGTCGGAAGCTCGATGGGAATCTGAATCTCGCCCGACGGCGCGACCGACGCGGTCGACACCATCCGCGCGTCCGCCAATGTGCGGCCTAATTCAGGATCGGTGATGCGACCGATGCATTCGAGGATCGCCGTTTCGGTAATCGGAGTCTCTGGCATAATTCTGTGGTTCCACCGCAGCGGCTGCGCCGCTCCGGCAAAGATATTCCTTCTGCGAAAAAAGTGATTCAGTCACGCCGGTCGATTGGAAGTAAATGACCGCCGCTCCCGCCGGATTTCATGGTACGATGACCGCCGTCGACCGTTGCCGGTTCATCTCCCAATCCTGTGTGTTCAGTTGTTCGAGATAAAGTCGGCAAAGCCTCGTCAAACCGCCGCCGCCGATCTCTTCGTCGACGAAATGGTCCGCCCCCAATTCCCGGGCGACCCATTCCAGTTCGCGAGTCTGCGTCGAACCGACGAGCATTGTGCGGATCGGCAACCCGGACTGCCGCGACTGGGCCACAAACCGCAGACACTCCCCCGCACCGGCACGCATGTCCATCACCAACAGCGACCCGGGATTTGCCGACACGAGCCGGCCGATTTCCGCCAACGAGCGGACGACGCGCGGGGCCACTGGGCTGCCGAGGAATGACCGCTTCAACTCCGGACCCCACCGAGGTGATTTCTCATAAATCAGCAGATGCGGGCCAACCATGCAGTTCCCAACAACTTGAGAACGGGACGATCCTGGGGATCAGGAAAGTCGGTCTGAACGTTCATTGTAGAGAGCCCCCGTTTGATCGACAACGATCCAGCGGCAAAGCCTGATTTTCGCACCGATTACCAAATAAATTCCGCAGTTTGGCCATCGATAGTGGCGATCCGCCCCATGACGTTCATACAATCTTAACGATTTCTTCATATTCTGGTCGCCGTCCGGTGTATCAGCTCCGGTAATCCCAATTTCTGCGGCATCCTCCAGATTCCCCACCAACGGGCGACTACGTGTTTTATGGATTTCGGCGTTCTTTTTGCGACAGGACAATCGGCCGCAGCGGAACCGGCGGCAATCAACCTGGCTGCGTTGACTCAGTTGATTTTTGGGCTGATCGGCGGCCTGGGCATGTTCTTGCTGGGCATGAAGTACATGTCCGAAGGCATGCAGGCGGTCGCCGGCAGCGGCCTGCGCCGCATGATCAGCGCCGTGACCGACAATCGCTATCTGGCCACCGTGGTCGGCGTGATCGTCACCTGCTTCGTCCAATCCAGTTCCGTCACGACCGTGATGGTCGTCGGATTTGTCAACGGCGGGCTGATGACGTTGTCGCAAGCGATCGGCGTGATCATGGGGGCCAATATCGGGACGACAATCACCGGTTGGATCCTCGTCCTGAAAATCGGCAAATACGGGTTGCCGATGATCGGGTTTGCCTCGCTGTTCTACTTGTTCAGCAAGGCGGACCGCGTGCGCTATCTGGCCATGGCGGTGATGGGTGTGGGAATGGTCTTTTTCGGTTTGGAGTTGATGAAGGACTCCTGCGCTCTGATTAAGGACTTACCGGCCTTCGAAGCGGCCATCCACCGTTTCACCGCCGACAGCCCCTTGGGTGTCGCGCAGTGTCTGCTGGTCGGGTGCATTCTGACTGTGTTGGTCCAGTCCTCGTCGGCCACGCTGGGAATCACGATCGCGGCGGCGACGCAAGGATTGATCGACTATGAAACGGCCGCGGCGCTCGTCTTGGGTGAGAACATCGGCACGACCATCACCGCGCTGTTGGCCTCGATCGGAGCCACGACCAACGCTCGCCGCGCCGCCTATTTCCACGTGCTATTTAACATGCTGGGCGTGCTCTGGATATCGATCATCTTTTTTCAATACGTCCGCTTCATCCCCTGGCTGGTTTTCACTTGTCTCCCACGGATCGGCGCGTTTTTGACGGCCAGTGATTTTGTCCCGCCCGAAACGGCGATCCCCAACGTCGCCTTGGCGATCGCCGCCACTCACACCGTGTTCAACGTCGCCAATACGATGGTCTTCCTGCCGTTCGGAAACCGGTTCGCCAAGGTCATGAAGTGGCTCGTCCCCGATAAAGGGGTCAAGGAAACACCACACCTCACGAATCTCGACATCCGCATGCTGGAAACGCCCGTGATCGGCATCGAACAATCGCGAGCTGAGATTATCCACATGGGCGAAGGCTGCGAAAAAATGATGGCTTGGCTCAAGGAACTGACCCACCAGGACGAACCGGATGAACAGCTCCGCCGTAAGCTGTTTCACCGCGAAGAAATCCTGGATGCCATCCAAGATGAGGTCGTGGTGTTCATGACCAACTTGCTGTCGGCGAATGTCCCGCATGATATCATCGAGGAGGGCCGCCAGCAGTTGCGGATGGCGGATGAATTGGAATCGATCAGCGACTACATTCGCAGCATTCTCAAGTTCGACCTCAAGCTCCGCCAGCAAGGGCATCGCTTCGACGAAAAACATCGCGCTGATCTGGACAAACTTCACGACAAAGTTGAGGGGTTCTTGAAGTTCATCGTGCAGTCGTTCAAGGAGCGACAATGGAACGTCATGAGTGAGGCGCAGTCCCGCGCGTCGGAGATTAAGCACCTGGCCAAAAAACTGCGCAAGCAACACCTGGAATGGCTTTCCCACGAAAAGGTTGAGCCGTTCATGAACGTCGCCTTTACCTCGACGCTGAACTCCTACGTCCGCGTCCGCGACCACGCACTCAACGTCGCCGAGGCCCTCGCCGGCGAGAAGTAGTTGGCCGGGTATCGAAAATACCGACGAGGACGTCGTGAACGCCGCTGCGCTGCCGGTCCGCCGCTTTCCCGCCTCGCTGACCGACGTATAGGTCAACAACTGCGATCGCATTGCGCGCTGGATTGCATGGCGCTTACTTTGAGCGGACCGCCGTTCATCTCTTTGCAATTTCTTCACAATTCCCTGCTATTGTCCCGGGCAGAGTGATCGTACGAGCAGACAACGAATCTTCGAGGACGAAATGAACATCAAACGTGCCAATCTTGGGGCGGCAACTCTGACGTTATTGCTGTTGGTTGGGCTTTCGGGGTGTGGAAATCGCAGTAACGGCCAAGGCGGAGCGGTGAGCATCATTGGCTCACGCACCGTCGGACCAATTACGTCCGCTGCCGCCGAAGCATTCCTCAAGGTCAAT
>CALFYU010000131.1 GCA_937952455.1 uncultured Planctomycetaceae bacterium | reverse complement strand
GGGCCTGTGGTGGTGGCTGCTGCAACCGATGGCCATGTGCGCGACGTATGTGTTTATGGTCCGCTATGCCTTTCCGCCCGGACGGCCGTACCACGCGCTGTTCATCATGTGCGCACTATTGCCTTGGACTTGCTTCATCGCGGCGACCGGTCAAGCGGGTGCCGCGTTTGTCGGCAATAAGAACCTGCTCAAGTCGTTTCGCTTTAATTATTTGGCGCTCCCCTTGGCAGAGGTGATCGCGGCGACCGTTCGGTTCGTCTGTTCGCTAATCGTGCTGGCAATACTGATGGCGTATTACAAGGTGGCGCCGACGGCGCACCTGCTATGGATTCCGCTGTTGGTGGCGGTCCAATTCGTGTTTACGTTGGGTGTCTGTTATTTCCTGGCGATCAGCCAAGTCTTTATCCAGGACACGCCCAATGCGTGGCAGGTCGTGAGCCGGATTTGGTTCTATGCCAGCCCCTCGCTGTATGCGCTCGATACGATCATGGAAAAAATCCCGGCCGATTACCGGTTCGTCTATCTGATCAATCCGTTCGCCACGTTGTTTGACTCGTATCGCAGGATCATCATCGACGGCCAACGGCCGGACCTGTTGATGCTGGGTTATGTGGTGTTGCTGGGAAGCGTGATCCTGATGGCGGCTATGTTTTTGGTCAGGCGGTTGCACGGTGTGCTGCCGATGCATGTCTGAGTGCGAGCAAGGATTCTCCGCTTCGATGATTCACCTCAAGGACGTGGGCGTTCGCTGTCGCCGGATTGCTCAACGCGAACGAAACTTCAATCGTCTGCTCAAGCGGACAGCGAGACGGTTGCGCAACGTGTTTGGCAAACAGCCCGCGGAATCGGACCCGTCTGAGTTTTGGGCAATTCGCAACGTCTCGTTCGACATCGGCCAGGGAGAGTCGGTGGGAATTGTCGGTACCAACGGCGCCGGCAAGTCGACTCTGCTGCGTGTCATCGGCGGCATCTATCGCCCCACCGCCGGGTCGGTCATCGTCAACGGAAAAATCACCCCGCTGTTGGCGCTACAGCACGGATTCAATGCCGAATTGACCGGTCTGGAAAACCTGCGGATGGCGGGAATTCTGTTGGGACTGGAACACGAGCAGTTGGAATCGCTGATTCCCGGGATCATCGAATTCACCGAACTGGAGAACTTTATCGAACAGCCGATCCGCACTTATTCATCCGGCATGTTGGCGCGATTGGGTTTCGCCGTTTCGACGGCGGTCGTGCCCGATGTGCTGATCTTGGACGAAGTCATGAGCGTGGGGGACGGGGCGTTTCGCGAGCGCTGCAAAGAGCGGCTGACGACCTTGATTGACGATGCTCGGATCTTGTTGCTCTGCTCGCACAACATGAATTATTTGAAGGAACAATGCGAACGGGTGATCTGGATGAACCGTGGCCAGGTTGTCCGGGACGGGGCGACGGATGAAGTCTTGGAAGAGTATCAGGAATTCCTGTCGCAAGGGGGCAATCGCGCCGCCCGGAGGGAACTCAAGAAAGCGGGTTAGTCGCACGCCCATATGTCGCGTCCGGCAGCAGCTCGTGCGGACGCGACATGTAAAAACGTTGGCTTTGAAAATGGATGGACGATCAATGGGCCGGGAAACAATTACGATCAACGAACCACGCGCTGCGGTGAATCAGGGAAGCGAAGTCGCGCGGCGTCCGTTGCGGGTGATGCACGTCCTGTCGGTCAGCATTCCGCACATCAACGGATATGCGCTGCGAAGCAAATACATCGTCGAAACCCAAGCTGAGTCGGGGTTGGTCGAACCGTGTGTCGTCACTTCACCGTTTTATCCGGGAATGAAAGGGACGGCGGAGGACTCCCAGATCAACGGAATCCCCTACCACCGCGTGGCCAGTCCGCAGGACAAAGGGGTGATGCGCGATCCGCGGTTGTTGCCGTTTGTGTTGCTGCATTGGGCCAAGAACCTCGTCAATTGGGCGATTCCGTTCTTGCGCCGTCGGCGCAAACCAGCGACCCAAATCATGAAACGGGCAAGCCGTCTCCGTCAACGCGCCGCAAAGCGTTGCCTGCGATACATGGTGCGTGTAGCGCGCGGGGCGCGGCGCGTGGTGGTGACGACCGGCAAACTGATCGAAACGGTCACCGAACCGTTCATCGGCAAGCGTTTTCTCCCGGCAGTTGAATTTGTCAGCCGCTTGTTCGTAGCCGCCCTTTGGCTGTCGATTCGGCCGTTCGTTCCGATCGCCCAACGAGCGGCGCGGGGGGGAATCAACTTCCTGCGTTCGTCCGCACGGTCATTGAAATCACTGCTGAGCCGCGCCGGACGCACAAGAAAACCGGGCGGCATCCCCCTCAGGCAGCGGTTGATTCAGAAGCTACAGGATCGCGAAAAGGCGCTCTTGCTGTCGATGTTCGAGCGCGAATTGGTGCGTCTTTGCAAACGCATCGGACCGGATGTGATTCACGTGCACAGCCCCTATTTCTGCGGCGTGCCTGCCGTGAAGGCGGGGAAGCGTGCAAATATTCCCGTCGTATACGAAGTCCGCGGGATTTGGGAAGAAAGCGGTGTCGCCCAGGGGAACTTTGAACGCGACAGTGACGTGTATCGCATGTGGCGCCGCGAAGAAACCTGGGCCATGCAACACGCTGACGCCGTGACGTGTATCTGTGACGAACTGCGCAAAGACATCGTCAACCGCGGCGTCGATCCCCGGCGCGTGTTTGTCGCAGCCAATGCGGTCGATTCGTCGCTGTTTGTTCCTGCATTGCACTCGACAACGCCGGTCGCAGAGATTCCCGAATCGGTCCACGAAGTACGTGAACGTCTGGGCCGCATTACGATGGGTTACATCGGTAGCATTCGTCCGCTGGAAGGAGTCGACGGACTCGTCCGTGGTGCGGCGGAGGTGATCCACCGCGGGCATGACGTGACTCTATTGATCGTCGGCGGAGGAAAGGGGATCGAGGACTTGAAAGACCTTGCGGAAGAGCTCGGTATTGCCGATCGCGCGGTCTTCACCGGTCAGGTTCCGCACGACGAGGTGCAGTTCTATTACGAATTGATCGACATCTTCGTCATCAGCCGTCCCGCCAGTCGGGTGGCGCAACTCGTCACGCCGCTCAAGCCGCTGGAGGCGATGTCGATGGAAAAGGCGCTCGTTGTATCCGACCTGCCCGCGTTGCGGGAATTGGTCAACGAAGGGGAGACCGGCTTGATCTACCGCGCCGAAGACGCCGCCGACCTGGCGGATCAGTGCGGCCGCTTGATTGCCGATGCATCACTGCGTCAACGCCTGGCCCAAGCCGCGCGCGAATGGGTGGTGAATGAGCGGAGCTGGCGTCACACGATCGTGCCGCAGCTTCAGGCTTACGAACTCGTCGCTCCCAGCTTCACCGCCCCCGAGGCCGCCAAAAGCGATCAAACCGCTGCCAAGGCTGCGTGATCGGGTTTGTCCGGGGCTTGCAGGCCGCTCCCCATCT
>CALFYU010000130.1 GCA_937952455.1 uncultured Planctomycetaceae bacterium | reverse complement strand
TCCTTCGAGGATCTCGTCAGCGAAGGCAACGTCCCGCTGATTCGCGCCGTAGAAATCTTCGACTTCACTCGCGGCTACCGCTTCAGTACCTACGGCACCTGGGCCATCCGCAACACCTTCGTCCGCCACGTCCCCCGCACCCGCCGCCGTTCTGCCCGTTACGTCACGGGAACTCACGAGTTGTTCGAAGGCTTTTCGAACGCCGGACTCAGCCAACTCGAGTATGAACACCAACACCGGCAGATAAATGCCACCGTCTCACGCATCCTGTCCTGCTTGAACCACCGCGAACGCACAATCGTCATCTCCCGCTTCGGCCTCGACGGATCGGGCACTAAGAAGAAGTTCCGCGAAATCTCCAGCCAACTCGAAATCAGCACCGAGCGCGTTCGCCAAATCGTGACGAAAGCCCTCGCCAAACTCCGCACCGCCCTCGCCGAGGCCAACACCGACTGCTACGACTTCCATACGTGACGGACTCAATGTCCAACCTAACTCGCCCCTCACCTCCGACCCCTCTCCCGGCGGAAGAGGGGGGAATGGTTCGGAGCCCAACGAGATCGACTTCGCCACCGCTTCCTCTGCGCGAGACGCCTTCCTCTGTGTAAGGTGCCTTCCTCTGGGAAAGACACTCCCCTACTGCTCCCTCTTCCTCTGCAACGAATTGCAACTAGCTCATTGCTAACCAAATGATCGGGTGGCACTGATTGCCAGCGGCAATCAGTGTGCCGAAGGCACAAGAGGCAGCAGTTTCAGCGGTCCCTGCCCAACACGCCTCCTTACCTTTGAGGGCACAAATTGCGGCTTCTTGCGGGCTGCGCCCGCCCCGATTGCTGAGCAATCGCGGCCACCCGGAAATCGTTTCAAATTGCTAAGTTGCAGCATCGAATCTCTTCTTGATGCAATTCGTTGCCCTGGGAGAGGGCCGGGATGAGGGTTTTCACAAACCACCGCCCCCTCCACCGCAACTCACCCCCCCGCTTGTGACCCCGCCGGCACCCCACTACGATAAACGACGTACCCTGGCCGATCACCTCCCCCGCCATGAACGACCACCGCTCCCCCGCGTCCGCTCCACCCCCCGCCGCAACCGTATGGTGGAAACCTGCACTGATCACGGCCATCGTTCTGGCCGCAATCGTCGCCACCGTTTTCGTGCTCACCAACCGCCGCCCGCCGCAAGACGATTGGCTCAACCGCGCCCAACAAGCCCTGCTCGACGAGGACTACCGCGCCGCTGAACGTTCCGCCAACCGCGTCCTGGAACAGGATCCCCACTCCGGCCGCGCCTTGCTGATCGCCGGCGAAGCGGCTGCCAAGCTTCGCCGCTATGGCGACGCCATCGACTATTACAAACGCATCGAAGAAAGCGACCCGGCCGCTCCGTTGGGCCTTTCCGCCGCTGCCGAAATCCTCATCCAGAACGGGCAGCTCGCCGAAGCGGCCGCGCGGTTGCAGCGGCTCGTGCTGATCGACCCCGCCGACCAACGCGCCGCGCGGCGGCTCGCCTTCGTCCTCAACGTCTCCGGTCAACGCTGGGCCGCCGAGCGTTACCTATTCAAATTGCTGCAAGACGGCCGCGCCGACCTCAACGAATTGCTGCTGCTGGGAAATCGCCAGATCGCCCTCTCGCTGCCGCACGACGCCGAAATCCATGACCGCCAAACCGCCGCCGATCCGTTCGTCGTCTTGGCCATAGCGAAGCAAGCCGTTCGCCGTCGCGACTGGAACGCGGCCGAACCGTTGTTAATGGAATTGCTGGTCAACCGCCCCAACCTTGCCGAGGCCCACGCACAGTTGGGCATCCTGCGGCAAGAGTCCTCCCCCCTCCCCGCCTGGCAAGCCTGGGAGGCCGCGCTCCCCTCAGCAGCGGATCAACATCCCGACGTCTGGTTCGTGCGCGGCAACCTCGCCCTGCAAGCCGAAGACACAAGAACCGCCGCCCGCTGCTACGCCGAAGCGCTCCGCCTGGACCCCAATCACCGCCAGGCCAACTACATGCTCGCCCAGACATTGACCGCCCTCGGCCGCAAAGAACAAGCGGCGCCGTTCGTCGAGCGCGCAGCATGGATGCAAGATTTGGAACAAGTCCTATTCGACATCTACCACGCCCCGGATCGCACGTCCGATCCCGCACTGCTCCGGAAGGCCGCTGAACTGAGTCGAGTCGTCGGACGCACCTGGGAAGCCTACACCTGGGCCAATCTCGCCGCTGATGCCGGTGAGGTCGACTGGGCCGGCCCCTTCATTGCCCAAGTCAAACTCGAACTGGCCAAGTTACCCCCCCGCACCGATCGCCCCGCGACCCCCATCGCCGATTTCGACGTTGCCGACTTCCCGCTTCCCTCCGGCGACAACGGCACGGTCGACACACCCAGTGCCCCGCCCGACGAATTCCGCAAAGCCGCCATCAGCTTCGACGACGTCGCCGAATCCGCCGGCATTCGCTTCACCTACTACAACGGGGGCAACGCCGCCGTCGAGACGCGGAAGATGTACGAATTCACCGGCGGCGGCATCGCCGTGCTGGACTACGACAACGACGGCCGCCCGGATATCTATTTTACCCAAGGCTGCCGTTGGCCTCCCGTCGACGGACAGACCGAATTTCTCGACCGCCTGTACCGCAATCGCGGCGACGGCACGTTCGAAGACGTCACCGCCGCCGCCGGCCTCGTCGAAGACCGCTTCAGCCAGGGAGTCGCCGCCGGCGATTACAACAACGATGGCTATACCGACCTGTATGTCGCCAACATCGGCCGCAATCGGCTCTACAAAAACAACGGCAACGGCACCTTCACTGACGTCGACGATACGGTCGCCACCAAAGAAGACGCCTGGACCACCAGTTGCGCGATCGCTGACTTCAACGGCGACGGCCTGCCCGATATCTACGCCGTCAATTACCTCACCGGCCCCGACATCTACGACATCGAGTGCGAATTCCCCTCCGGCTATCGCGGTCTCTGCCCGCCGCAAAAATTCGAGGGTCGGCAAGACCGGTTGTTCCTCGGCATCGGCGACGGCAAATTCCGCGACGCAACAGATGATTCCGGGATTCGTGTGCCCCACGGCAAGGGCCGCGGACTGATCGTCGGCGATTTAACCGGGGACCGTCGGCTCGACATCTATGTCGCTAACGACGGCGTCGCCAATTTTCTGTTCGTCAACGAAACCCCCGCCGACAGCCACGAATTGCGCTTCGTGGAGAACGGACTCGCCTCCGGCACCGCTCTGAACTTCGACGGCGAAGCCGAAGCCGGCATGGGCATCGCCGCCGGCGACGTGAACGACGACGGCCGGCTCGATCTGTTCGTGACGAACTACTACCAGGAATCCAACACGTTGTACCTGGCTCGCAGCGGCGGATTTTTTGAAGACGCCACCCGCCGCAGCGGACTGCACCTCCCCAGTCTCCCGTTTTTGGGCTTCGGGACACAGTTCCTCGACGCCGACCTGGACGGCGACCTCGATCTGGTCGTCGCCAACGGCCACGTCGACAATCCCCCCGGCGACCCCAAACCGTATCACATGCGGCCGCAATTCTTCCGCAACATCGGTGACGCCCGCTTCGAAGAACCCGCCGCCGCAGAACTGGGCCCCTATTTCACGGCCAAGCATCTCGGCCGCGCACTGGCCAAAATCGATTTCGACGGCGACGGCCGCGAAGACATCCTCATCTCCCACCTCGACGCCCCGGCGGTGCTCTTAAGAAACACAACCCCAGACGCCGGCAACGCCCTCACCCTCCGCCTCCGCGCCACCCGGACGGCTCGCGACGCCATCGGCACAACCGTCACCGCCACCGCCGGCAAAAAAACCTGGCACACCCAACTCACCGCCGGCAACGGCTACCAGTCCAGTAACCAGCGGCACCTCATCCTCGGCTTAGGCGCGTACACCAACGTCGACCGCCTAAAAATCACCTGGCCCAGCGGCACCGAGCAAATTCTCACCGACATCCAGGCCGGCCAAACCCTGGAAATCACCGAAAAGTAGGGTGCATCGCGACGCACCTTTCGACACAGGACGAGAGATTTCCACATCAGCCGCAGACAGCGTGAATTCAATCCCCAAACCGACCGCTTGCGGTCGCAATCGATGTCCACCTACCCAACGACTTATCACTGATGTCAACGATCCCCCACCAAAGCAACAAATTGCATTTAGCTCATTGCTAACCAAATGATCGGGTGGCACTGATTGCCAGCGGCAATCAGTG
>CALFYU010000129.1 GCA_937952455.1 uncultured Planctomycetaceae bacterium | reverse complement strand
CGACTAAGGCGCCGTATGTCTATCAAATTGGCGACCGTTTGATGTTTTTTCCCAGTGGGGCCGGCGGCGACAGGAATTTCGGGGCGCCGCATTTGGCTGACGTGTCCGATCTGCGCTACCTTGGCGATATCACAACGATTCGCGAAGAGAACATCATGTCGTGCTACGAGGTATTCTGCGAGCACCCCATCGCCGACGGCAAAATCTATCTGCGCACGTACCGGGGAACCATCGTCTGCTACGATCTTCGCAAGGATGGAGCTGGTCGCGGGGCAAATTCCAAATTACAAGCACCAAATCTCAAACAAATTCAAAACTCCAAATTCGAATGATCGAAGAAGAGTTCGTCCGGTGTTTGGAAATTTGGATTTGGTTTTTAGGATTTGTTTGAAGTTTGTTTTTTGAGATTTGTTATTTGGATTCAACAGCATGCAGTACGCTACTCAAGACGCAACAAGAATCATTCGGCGCTTTTCGTTTGCCGTACTTGCGCTTCTGCTGTGGGGATTTACATCCCCTCTCAACGCACAGAAGCACACAGCATTCGGCGAGCTTAAGACAAGTCCGTTGCGTTGGGACGACATTCAAGCCGATCAGCCGACTCAGTTGCACCTATTCGCAGGCGAGCACCCGGCGGCGATGTTCAGTCGGCCGGGCGAGTTGACACTCGACAATTGGTTTCACGACGGCCACATGCGGACCTATGCGCTGCTCAACCTCAGCGACGTGGTGCGCAGCGTCGAACTACAGCGCGGCAAAGGCCCGGTTTACATGTTCGGCAACGCCAGGGTCCCGCAGCTCCTCGATCGTGTCCAAGTGACGCTCAGTGAGGAGGAATTTCCCAAAGCGGGCGAGCCGATCACGCTCCGCGAGCTGACATCCTGGATCAACTGCCAAGGCATTCTGGTCGTCCGCAACGGCAAGATCGTCTTCGAAGAGTATCCCGGCATGGATCCCAGTCAGCGGCACAACTGGATGAGCGTTTCCAAAAGTACGATGAATATGTTGATCGGCAAGCTGGTTTCCGAAGGCAAGCTCGACCTGTCGAAAAAGGTCGAAGACTACGTTCCGGCGCTCAAGGGAAAAGGTTACGGATCATTCACCGTGCAGGAACTGGCTGACATGAACGCTGATGTGAACATGGACGAGCGTCACTACCATGACCCGAAATCCAAATTCTGGGACTTTGGACGCTCGATGGGCTGGTTTACCGACCACGGCAATTGGCCCGGCGGTAACAAGCAGTTTCTGACAACGCTTCGGCGACTGAAGAAGCCCGAAGGGGAAACGGCCGAGACCGTGCGCTACACGTCCTCCAACTCACAAGTGATCGCCTGGATTATCGAAGAGATCACCGACCGGCCAATCACAGAGTATTTCGAGCATCACATTTGGCAGCACATCGGCGCCGTGCAGAACGCGACCGTGACGGTTGACAAACACGGTTTTCCGTTTGTTGGCGGTGGCTACAGCTCGACCCTGCGTGATCTGGCCCGCTACGGCACGATTTGGGCCACTGGCGGAGTCGCGCCCGACGGTACGCGCATCTTTGACGAGGCGTGGCTGCGAGAGAATACGACCGGCAAAGGGATCAAGCTGTGGGACCACCGTTATCACAACCAGTCCTACTCCAAAGACGGCGCGATCACGCACCAGGGACACAGCGGACAAATGCTGTGGGTTAACCCGGCTTCAGGTACGATTGTTGCCACCTTCGGTTCCATGACGACGCCCGGCGGCGGCAACGCCTATTCGCGGCAAGGCTATTTGCTCTTGGCGCAGACCATCGACAAACATCTGCGGGATGAGAAAATCGCGACCAGCGCTCACGTCGAGATCGCGGCGACCAAATTGAGTGAAGAACCATAGAGCAACAGCGAGACGTTAGTGGGCCATATAAGCACGACGCGCAAGCGAGTGTGTGGCTTGCGCTGAAACCCACTCGCTTGCGCGTCGTGCTTATATTCACGTGTCTGTCTCGGAGAATCGAACGTACGTGGGGAGCGAGGGGTCACGTCAATTCGGGGATGCCCTTGTTCAGGCCGTTGAAGG
>CALFYU010000128.1 GCA_937952455.1 uncultured Planctomycetaceae bacterium | reverse complement strand
GCTGGCGGTTTCGGTCGCCGCCTTGGCCACCGTCTCTTTTGCCCAGGACGTCATCGGCGTCCCCGGCGACGTGGAAACGGTCACCGGCAAGAAAAACATATTAGGACGCCGCGATCTGCAGGCGATCGTCAAACAACAGCAGTTGGACTCCTACTGGCTCGACCAACGGATGTGGTACGAGTACGGCTATCGACCCCACGTCAACATGGATCGCATCCACTACCCGGCCCCGACCTACAATTCCTACTCCACCGGTCCGAGTTGGACGGTGGAAGACAAACTGGATTTGGGCGACCCGGCCGCCAAGTACAAGGTGCAATTCGGCAAAGACGGCACGTGGCACTAATCTTTCGCGCACCGGACATTCGTTGTGAGTAAATTCTTTGCCACGGATTAACACGGATAAGACACAGATTTTCAGAGTCCCAAACCGACCCCTGGCCTTCTTCCACTACGCTGATCGCTAAGCAAGCGAACGCAACAACTTCCACCGCAAGACAGCCGGCCGGCACATTCGCGGTCGCCTGCAATTCTCGCTGCCGCACGAAAATCTGCACAGGATGCAAGATCTTGAAGTGAGTTCTGCCGTTGACGAAACGGCATGCTCACTCAAGTTTTTTCCGTGTTTCATCCGTGTTGATCCGTGGCTCTTTTGGGATCTGTGTTCAATCTGTGGCTAAGTCTTGGCAGTGAAGCGGCGAATGACGTTGGCAGTGATGGCCGAGACCTGTCCGTCCATTAAGAGACTCGCCGGCCAAGTGATGCTGCCGACGGAGAAGACTTCGCCGCCGCTGGGGGTGTCGTAATGAATCATGTGCGCGCCCCCCGCACCGGGATTGGTCCCCTGCGCGAGGATCTGCACGTTTTTCGGTGAACTGGGCGAGACCTTGTCGGTTTCGTGCCCGGACGCGCCGCCGGGGACGCGGCGGTTTTGACTTTCGTGACCGAACGTGTCGCCGTTTTTCAGCCCCGTGCCTTCGAAGCACCAGTGAGAGTCGTCCACCACGCGATACGGTGCGGCTCCCATGGCCCCGTCGAAGGTGAACACCACGCCCAACAGGTTCGCCTCCGACTCCAGCCGCATGTGCATGCGGCTTTCAAAAGGCATCTCGGGCGATCCGAAGTGTTCTACAAGAATCGGCGGGTGATGCCAGGCGCCGTTGTGGTGCACGACGCGGTGATCGTCCCCCTGAAACTCCACCTCGCAATTTAGACCGTTGCCCCCCAAATAAATCAGCCGCCCGCCCCGCTCGTAGACCCATTCCTTGAGTGTCAGGTACATGTGCCGCGTCCAATACTCCGGATGGGTGGTGATGATCAACGTCTCGTAGTCGTCAAGCCGGAAGCGGTCGAAGTGGAATTGCGACTCGCTGTACAGGTCGTAGCCCAACCCCTGTTGTTCCATCCAGCCTAAAAATCGCCATTCGGTCGGCGCGAGGTGACAGCCTTGTCGGCTTTCTACCGGGTCGGTGAGTTGTTCGCGTTCGTCGATGTGGTTATACGGTTCGGGGCGGTCCAGAGAGAGCGGTTCATAGGTTTCGCTACCGTAATTGAAATGATCCGCGCGGGTGTAGCGCTCCAGTTCCTGCCGCGAATTGACGATCGGCACCGGGGGAAACCGGTCCGGCATGATGTAGTTGCTGCGGCCGCCGAAGCTGTTGTAGGCGTTCCAGTTCAAGTCGCTCGCCAGTACGGCGGCAGGGGACTGCGGTTTCGCCGGTGAAACGACCCAGGGAAACGAAAAGAAATCCCCCGATTTCGTCCGTGCGTGCAGGTAGTATAGCCCGCTGCGGTCCGGAGCGGTGAGGAGTTGGCCCTGGGCGATGCGGTTGTAACCCTGTTCATTCCAACGAACGCCGGTCTGCGTATAGTCGCCGTCGGGGGTGATCTGCATCGTCGCCCGCGGGCCGTGCTCATCGAACGTGCCGATGCGGCGGATGAACTCCTTCTGCGCGCCATACCGCCACAACTCCAGGCGGTACTCCTCCACCGAGTGCACGCGGAATTCCGACGTCTCGCCTCCAGCGGCCGCCTTAGGCCACATATATCCCAACAGGCAATCCGACAGCAGCCGAAAGTGATACGGCTGCTGCGCATCGACGGTCATTGTCACCCGCTTTGCGCCGTAACCGGGTGCTTGCAGCGCGACTTGGTAGGTTCCCGGCGCGAGGTCGGCGTGCACGGCCCCGGTCGCCGAAGACCGGGCCTGAACGGTGACGGACTCGTTGGCGAATTCCAGGGCGACGTCGCACAGGGCGACGTAGCGTTCATTGCTGACGTAAGCGATCAGCATTACGGTCTCTCCGTGATATTGATGAACCGGAAGTATCTCACGACAATATCAATGCGCTTGGCAAAATGCGAATCGGCGGGGACGTTGTGCGGAGCCTCAGCACGTCAGGCGGGTGTCACTTTTGGCCTATCCAACAGTATAGTCTGCGGGCACGCATCGCGCACTGGCGGACAAGCCGCCAGTAGCACCCGCGTGAGAAGAGGGCGTGTGGAGACCGACCTGATCGAGGCGGTGTGGAGGTTGGTCGGTCCTGGTGTTAGAATCGAATGCGTGTGCGGTCCGCTGGATCAAAAAGCAGTGGTCGCCCGGCGCACACGATCTTGGAAGCACCTTTCGGCGAAAGCACCGCCAATGAGTTTGAACAAAAAGCAGAAAAAACAATTGGACGTCGAGCGGAAAAAGATCGCTAAACTCCAACAGCTCCTGTCCGCCGCACGGCAACAAACAGATGAACCGGACGAAATCGCCCGCCTGGAAAGCGAAATCGCCGCCTGCCGCGAACGCATCGACGCCATCCAAGATGAGTAGCCCCACGGTGAGACACAACATGCCAGAACCGGTGACCATCAAGGTTCGCAGAAACGGCCCGTATCTGGTGACCGGACCGGCCAAATTGATCGATGCCGACGGCCGGGAATTCGACGTCGGTGATCGCGGCGACTTCGTCCTTTGCCGATGCGGGCACTCCGCGCAGCGGCCGTTTTGCGACGGAGCGCATAAGGCCGCGGGGTTTACCGCAAACGACTCCACGTCGTAAATACATCCGGTGCGGCAGCCGACCGGATTTTTTCTAGCCATAGATGAAACACGGATCGAACACAGATTTTCAATCGTTCAATCGCAAATCCCAAACCGACGGCTTGCCGTCGTGGGCGGCGGTCCTTGCCCGGCAAGGTGACACAATGACGTCCGACGAAAAACAGTCGCCGCGGGATACCACTCTTGAGACGTGATTACTTCAATCAGAAATCCAATTGTCAGACGGCGACGGCAGACATCATGAATCGACAACATCAGAAAACGAACCAAATCCTCAGTGGTTCGCTCGTACTATGCCTGTGCCTTGCTGCGGGAGCAGTGTCTGCTCAACAGCCCTCGGCAGAGGACCTGGCGAAGATCAATGAGCAGCGGGCCGAGTTGGATCGCGCCATTGCGGAACTCGACGCGGAGAAAATCGGTCCGCAGTTGATGGCGGACGTGCAGATTTATTCCAAAGCAGCCGATTGGATCGTGCGGCACGGGGAATTTTACCGCGAGAACTATGCCCGCCACACGTTGGACGTGTTGGAATTGGGCCGGCAGCGTGTGCGGGAAATGGCCCAGGGGCGTTCGCCCTGGACGACGAAAATCGGCACGACGGCGCGGGGCTACGTCTCCCGCGTCGATGAATCGGTGCAGCCCTACGCGCTGACGTTGCCGCTTAACTACTTGCCGGATTCCGATAAGGCGTGGCCGCTGTACGTCAAATTGCACGGCCGCAATGGCCGGTTGAATGAGATGTCGTTCATCAAATCCAACGACAATAAGCCGCCCGAAAGCGGCCAGGATTGGATTCAGCTGGATGTGTACGGGCGAACCAACAACGCGTATCGCTGGGCGGGCGAGACCGACGTGTTCGAGGCGATCGCCGACGTCCGCAGCCGCTACAACATTGACGACCGCCGCATTACGCTGTGGGGGTTTTCGATGGGAGGGGCCGGAGCCTGGCATCTGGGATTGCACCACCCGTCGATGTGGTCCTCGGTCGGAGCCGGCGCGGGCTTTGTGGATTTTTACAAGTACCAAAAACAGTCCGAACTGCTTCCGCGTTATCAGCACTATCTGCTGCGAATTTACGATGCCGTCGACTATGCACTCAACGCGGCCGATGTGCCGGTGATCACTTATGGCGGCGAGAAGGATGCCCAATTACTGGCCAGCACGACGATGGTGGCGGCCGCCGACAAGTATTCGGTCGACATTGCCCAGTTGATCGGCCCGGGGATGGGGCACAAGTTCGATCCGGAAAGCCTGCGGAAGTTCATGGCGTTTCATCGCCGGCATTCCGCAGAAGGCCGACCGGCCCCACCGGGGCGCAAGGAGATTCGGTTTATCACCTACACACCCAAATACAATCGGTGCGAATGGCTGACGATTGAAGAGATGCAATTCGTGTACCGTCCGGCGATCGTGGTCTCGCAACAATCGGCCGATGACGTGCTCGACGTGACGACGTCGAACGTCACCGCCCTGCGGGTCGATCCCCGTATCTCGCCGAGTTTGGTGATCGACGGCGGAATCATCACTCTACCGCGGCCGACCGGCGAAGGCGAACCGGAGTGGGTCACGCTGGTGCGAAAAGAGGATACTTGGAAGAAGCTTTCCGCCGCCGAAGCGCGGACCTTTGCGAAAAACCCCGAATTGCACAAGCGGCATGATCTGCAAGGACCGATTGACGATGCGTTCATGGAGCCGTTCGTCTGCGTGCGGGGGACGGGAACGCCTTGGTCGAAGGCGCAACGCGATTGGGCAAACTGGACGCTGGATCGATTTGCGGCGGAGTTTGACAAATGGCTTCGCGGCAAAGTTCCGGTCGTCGACGACACACAGGTGACCGACACGATGATCGCTGAGAAAAACCTGGTGCTGTTCGGAGATCCCGGGTCGAATTCGGTGCTGGCCAAGGTGCTGGAAAAACTGCCCGTGCAGTGGACGGAAGAGCAGTTCACCGTCAACGGCGTCGACTATGACCCGAACCTCCACGGGCTGTCGCTGGTCTATCCCAATCCGCTCAATCCGCAACGGTACGTCGTTATCAATTCCGGCCACACGATGCACGAAAAGGACTTCAAGTCCTCCAATTCCTGGCTGTTTCCCCGCTTGGGGGACATCGCCGTGCAGCGGTTCACGCTTGACGAAACGGGCAGCAATTACGTCGAAGAGACAGAATTCGCCGACGTCTTCGATTCCCGCTGGCAATTGCCCTCCCGGCTGCCGCCGGCCGAATAACGCCGCTCACCGCAGTGCTTGTGCATCGGGCAGGTCGCATTAGAATGTGGGCAGGACCAGCGATTGGCGTGGTCCGCGGGCAGAGGACACCTCATACGCGACAAAATACGAAATCCTAATCACGAAGTACGAAACAAATTGGAATTTTCGAAATCCAAGCGGATTTTGGTCATTTGAGTTTTGAATTCGTTTCGGATTTCGAGTTTCGAGTTTTGTCGCAACGGATATCGCGCAAATAGCACAGAAAGACCAGCATGGCCAAGGAAATGGACAAGATCGTGGCCCTTTGCAAACGGCGGGGCTTTATTTTCCAGTCGTCCGAGATCTACGGCGGGCTGAATGGCTTTTGGGATTACGGTCCGCTCGGCGTGGAATTGAAGCGGAACGTCAAGGAGGCGTGGTGGAAGGACATGATCACCCGCCACGATGAGTTGAGCACGCCCAAAGGCGCTCCGTCGTCGTTTTCCATGACGGGATTGGATTGCTCGATCATCATGCACCCCCAGGTTTGGAAGTGCTCGGGGCACGACGATCTGTTTCATGACTTCATGGTCGACTGCAAGGAGTGCAAAAGCCGGTTTCGTGTCGATCACGTCACGGTGGCGGTGCGGCGGACGACGACGGATAAGACGCCCGTAGCCTGCGAGACCTTTATCGTCGATGCCGAGACGGGCACGGGTTTGTCCAAAACGCAGTCGAAGCGGCTCGACCAGGCTGTCGGTCAATATAAGAAGGAGCGCGGCGACGACGTCGAGTGCGAACAGGTGACGATGAGCCTGGACTCTTACTTGAAAGAAGCGCCCCTGGGCGGCCCGGCAGCTCGCTGTCCGAGTTGCCGCGGCGAATTGACGCCCCCCCGCGAATTCAACTTGATGTTTAAAACCACCGTTGGCGCCCTGGCCGGCGAGGAGGGAACCGCCTTCTTGCGGCCCGAAACGGCGCAAGGCATTTTCGTGAACTTCAAAAACGTTGTCGACAGCAGCCGCGTGAAGGTCCCCTTCGGCATCGCGCAGGTCGGCAAGAGTTTTCGCAACGAGATCACGCCGCGGAACTACACCTTCCGCTCGCGAGAGTTCGAACAGATGGAGATGGAGTTCTTCTGCCATCCCGATGAATCACGGAAGTGGTACGAGTATTGGCGCGACCGGCGGTATCAGTGGTATGTGAAATACGGACTGGCCAGCGACCGTCTGCAATTGCGAGACCACGATCCGGACGAACTCAGCCACTATTCGGTGGGAACGGCCGACGTCGAATATGCCTATCCGTTTCTCAGCGAAGGAGAATTCGGCGAGTTGGAAGGCATCGCCCACCGCGGTGACTTTGACCTGCGGTCGCATATGGAAGGCAAATTGGTCCGCGACGAGGAGGGTTGTCTGGTCGTGCAGCAGGATGAGCATGGCCAACCGAAATACCGCGGCAGCGGCAAGGACCTGCGGTACTTCGACGATCAGTCCCGCGAACGGTTTGTGCCGCACGTGATCGAACCGGCCGCCGGGGCGGACCGGGCGACGCTGGCGTTCATTTGCGAAGCGTATCACGAAGACGAGCAGCCGGATGAAAAAGGGGAGATGCAGTCGCGGGTGTATATGAAGTTTCATCCACAATTGGCCCCGATCAAGGTGGCGGTGTTTCCGCTCATTAAGAAAGACGGCATGCCGGAAACGGCCGCCGGGTTGTACCGCGATTTGAAACAAGCCGGCATCGCCTGCACGTTTGACCAACAGGCGGCCATCGGCCGGCGGTATCGGCGGCAGGACGAAATCGGCACGCCGTGGTGCGTCACCATCGACGGGCAAACGGCCGAGGACAACTCCGTCACTTTGCGCGATCGCGATACATTGGAACAAACGCGGATTCCGCTCAACGACGTCGTCGCCGAAATCACGTCGAGACTAAACGCGTAATTCTCACCCGCGACCGTCTCTCAACCCCCGGCTTCGCCGGGGGGGGTAATCCGCCAGCCAGGAGACCCGCATGCCGCTGACCGCCACGGCAAGAGCCCGCCTGCAAGACTTGCTGGCCCCGTTGTATCCCGGGCGCCTCGACGAGGTGCTGGCGGGGATCGAAGAGCTGGCGGCCCGCTACACTGACTTGCCCTCCCGCGACGCCGGTAAGCTGTGGAACGAACGCGACGCCGTGCTGATCACTTACGGTGATCAAGTGCGGAGCGAGGCTACGGTGCCGCTTGAATCACAACGCGAATTTCTGATCGACGCGGGACTGGACCGGGCGCTCAGCACGGTCCATTTTCTACCATTTTGACCTTACTACTCCGACGACGGGTCTTCGGTGATCGACTATCGCCAGATCAATCCCGCTTTGGGGGACTGGAACGACGTCGCCGCGTACCGCGAAGAATTCGATTTGATGTTCGACCTGGTGCTGAACCATTGCTCGAAGCAGTCGAACTGGTTCAAGGAGTATCTGGCCGGGAATCCACCCTTTGATCGCTTTTTCATCGAAGCCGACGCTGCGGCGGATTTGTCCGGCGTGACGCGCCCGCGGAGTCTGCCACTACTGACGCCGTTTGAAACGAGTCGCGGGGTGAGACACGTCTGGACCACGTTCAGCGACGATCAGGTCGAGCTAAACTTCGCCGAACCGGCAGTGTTGCTGGAGTTGCTGGACGTATTGTTGTTTTACGTCCGGCAGGGGGCCCGCATCATCCGGCTGGATGCGATTGCCTATCTGTGGAAACGGATCGGCAGCAGTTGCATTCATCTGCCTGAGACGCATGCCGTCGTCAAAGTGATGCGGCTGCTGCTCGACGAGTTGGCGGCGGGCACGATTGTATTGACCGAAACAAACGTTCCGCATGCGGAGAACGTGAGCTACTTCGGCGACGGCGACGAAGCGCAGATGGTGTATCAATTCAGCTTGGCGCCGCTGCTTTTAGACGCGTTCCTGACGAAGGATGCAGCGCCCCTGAAGGGGTGGTTGTCCAAACTGCAGCCGCCGCGGCCGGGGACAACCTATTTCAATTTCACCGCATCGCACGACGGTATCGGCGTGCGGCCGTTGGAGGGGCTGGTCGAGCCGGAACGGTTGGAAAAACTGGTCGCCGCCGTTGAGGCGCGGGGCGGCCGCATCAGCACCAAGCGCAATCCCGACGGCGGCGACAGCCCGTACGAATTGAACATCACCTATTTTTCGGCACTGGGCGATCCCGGGGGACTGGACGCCGCGGTGCATGCCCGCAAGTTTCTGGCCTCGCAAGCCATCATGGTGGCGCTGCAGGGGATTCCTGGCATCTATTTTCACAGTCTGGTCGGTACGGAGAATTATGCTGCCGGTGTGGAAGAAACCGGCCGCGCGCGGACTATCAATCGGCGGAAATTCATGCGGGCCGAGCTGGATCATATCCTGGTTGACGAAACGTCGCCGCAACGACTGGTCTTTGACGGCTACCGGCGGATGATGCTGATGCGAATCGCCCAGCCGGCCTTTCATCCGGATGCCGCGCAGCGAGTCGTGGAAACAGGAAACCCGGCGGTCGTCTCATTCGTGCGCGAAAGCCGCGAACCCGCGCAGCGAATTTGGGTGCTGGCCAATGTTTCCGGGCGGCCCATGAGCGTCGATGCGTCGCTCGTGGAGTTTCCGCCGGTGACCGATATCCTGGGCGCGTCGCGAGACATTGTGCATTCCGGCCAAATCGAGTTGGCCCCTTATCAGGTGCTGTGGCTAACGGACCGCTGACCGGCGGGCCAAGGTCTCTTAATCCCGCACCTGGAAGATCACTTCGACTTCGACGGCGATGTTAAACGGCAGCGAGCCCATGCCGACGGCGCTGCGGGCGCCGCGGCCGTTTTCGCCAAAGACTTCGACCATCAAGTCGCTAAAGCCGTTGATCACCTTGGGATGATGCCGAAAGTCGGGGGCGGCGTTGACCATGCCTAACGCCTTGACCAGCCGCTCTACGCGGTCGAGCGAGCCGAGGTAGTTCCGAACCGTCGAGAGGATGCACAATCCCACGACGCGGGCCGCTTCGTTGCCCTGTGCTTCGGTCAGGTCATCTCCCACGCGTCCTTGGATCTGCGTGCCGTCATGGCGAAGCGGCCCGTGTCCGGAAACGTAGATCATGTTGCCCACCTGGACGACCGGCATATAGGTCCCGGCGGGGACTTGCGGGGCGGGCAATTCCAGTCCCAGTTCTTCAATGCGTGCGTCGGCGCTCATGGGCGGGTGAATCCTTGCAAAAATAGTCGGTGGATTGGCGAAATTACATCGTCGGCGGATGTTTTGGGACTTTTAAGATAAACGGCTGACCGTCTGCTGCCAAACGCAACGCCAATTTTTGTTTGTTATCTCAATTTTCGATGACAAGCGCTGTCGACGAGAATGGCGGATTTGACTATGCTTCTCCTCGCCGACTGAGCGTTGAACCAGCAGATTCTGCCGGTTGCTATCGAGCGAATGCGGTTTCACGGCGAATTTCGTTTTGCAAACCTGTATTGGCCGAGACGTATCCGCGTGAATTGGTGTTTGTAAGACGGTGACCGGCACACGATTTGCCGGTTGCAATGAGTCGGTCATATTAGGAGTGCCCGCGCGAATGGATTTCACGCGCTACTGGCTGATACATCACGCGTCTCAATTCCTGTGCGGCGCGGATCCAAGGAGGGAACTCGAGAATGCCTCGCATAAGAAATAAGTGTCGCCGGTTTGTCGGCAGTGCCCTGGCCGCTGTGCTGCTGTCGGGGTGCGCACATTACAACCACACCGAAAACGGTGCGCTCGTCGGCAGCGGCATCGGCGCTGCCACCGGAGCGATCATCGGCCATCAATCGGGGCATACCGAAGGGGGCGCTCTCATCGGCGCCGCCGCGGGCGCGCTTGGAGGTGCGTTGGTCGGCAATGCCCAACAAATGGAAGAGGAACGCGACGCCGCCGTTGTTGCCGCTCAGCACGCGGAATGGCGCCGACAAGCGGATGCCCAGGCGATTACCAACCAAGACGTGATTCGCATGACCCGCGGCGGTTTGTCGCCCGACGTGATCGCCGGCACGATTCGCAGTCGCGGGGGACGGTTTGACGTTTCGCCCGATGCGTTGATCGCACTCAAATCGGAAGGGGTCAGCGACACCGTGATCCAGTCGATGCAAAGCAGCGGGGGGCCTCAGTACGTCTCGGCACCGACTTCGACGGTGGTCGCGGTTCCTCCCCCACCGACGACGGTGTATGTGACCCCCCCGCGGCCATCGGCGCATATTGTGATCGGTCCCCGCCGCTGGCACCGCCGCCGGCATCTGCACTATCACCATTGGTAGGTCGGGGTGATCGCTACATGCTGAATGTTGATAAAGCGTATATATCCAAGAAGTTGCGGCAATTCTGCCCACTGGGTTGGGTTTCTCGTGTCTCACGCGGGGTTGGCGTTTGAGCGGCGAAAACTGCTTGCCGCGGAGGATTGGTTTTTCAGGGTGATCGGGAGCGAAAAACTCCTGGAAAACACCTAACTTTTACTTAACTTTTACAAAACGGTGACACAGCATATCGACCGTTTCCTTAGAATTTCCCGGTCGTTGACGGACGCGACATCGCGTTATTCATTGCCGTTTTTCGGCAACTCCAATCAACGACGTACGGCAGGATGCCGAACAGTGAAGGCCGCCCGACGGCCGGACGAACTCATGGACGCAAATCGCTGACAACAATAGGGGAGCAACCTCGTGTCACCTCAAGCTACACAAACCAAGCCGCGTACACATAAATCCAACCTTCGCACATCCGAGTTCCCAGCGCCGCAGCCAGCACGTTCCAAAGCGGCCGAGCGGCAAGCTCAACGCCGCCGCCAACGTCTGGAAGGGACGCCGGGCACCTTCCGCTTTCGCGATCAATTTCCCAACGGCGTCAATTGGGTGACGACCGGTTGGATGACGCTGATGCACGCGGGCGCCATTGCGGCGCTGTGGTATATCAGTTGGCAGGCGATGGTGGCGTTTTTCATTTTGCACTACGTCTCGGCCTGCTGGGGGATCACGCTGGGATATCACCGGTTGCTGACTCACGGCAGTATGGTCGTCTCGCGTCCGGTTCGCTATTTCTTTTCGCTGTGCGGAACGCTCTCGGCCGAAGGGAGTCCGCTGTTTTGGGTAGCGACCCACCGCAAGCACCACGTGCTGTCGGACCACGAAGGAGATCCGCACTCGCCCAACCACGGGTTCTGGTGGTCGCACATGCTGTGGTTCCAGCCCAAAGACACCGCCGAAGAAGAGCTGGAGTTGTTCCAGCGCTGGGCTCCGGATATGTACAGCGATCCCGTTCAGCGTTTCCTGCATAAGACGTTCATCATCTATCCGGTGTTACTCGGCGTCGCGCTGTTTGCGATTGGCCAATGGGTCGTGGGCGGCTTAGGAGTTTCGTTCCTGCTATGGGGTCTTTGTGCCCGCATGGTCGTCTGTTACCACTGCACGTGGTTTGTGAATTCCGCCACGCACATTTGGGGATATCGCAACTACGAATCGACCGACCGTTCACGCAATTTGTGGTGGGTGGCGTTGCTCTCCTACGGCGAAGGCTGGCACAACAATCACCACGCCCACCAACGCCTGGCCAAACACGGGCACCGTTGGTACGAATTTGACATGACCTACTACACGATTTGGGTGCTGGAAAAGCTGGGGTTGGCGACGAACGTCCAAGACAAGCTGCCCGAGTTGGGACCGCTGTCGGAAGGTCCCGTTAAGGTCCACTAATCAAAGCAGGGCATTAACCCAATGCTGACTTGACGACCGCCCGCAGCGCTTCGGCGGGCGTGCCGGCGAGGCGCGTGACGTCCAGGCGGGGAACGGCCGGTAATTGGTCCCAAACTAGACTGTCGTCTCCCGGCCCCAGCCAAGCGATCACGGCGGGCGCCGCCGCGGTTGTGCGCGATTCGAAGAACTCGCACCCGACGAATTCGTCGCGCAGCGCGGCGCAGAGCTTGGAACGCAGCAGGCCGTTACCCCCGCAGAGCGTGAAAATCAGCGGTCGCGGCAACAAACGGCGGCGCAATTCCGCAACCGTCAGTTGCTTGACGGGATGCACGAACTCGGCGGCAATTTCCTCAAGCGGATCGAGGACAAATCGCCGGTACCAGCAAGCGGGGTGGGGCAGGGTCAAACGCACGTCGTTACTGATTACGTCGCCGTAGAAGATGATGTCGAGGTCCAGCGTGCGGGGTCCCCAGTGGACTTCGCGGATGCGACCGTGCCGCTCTTCGGTTCGTTGCAGCAGGTTGAGCAATTCGAGCGGGGCGAGCTGCGTCTGCACTTCGGCGGCCGCGTTGAGGAATTCGCTTCCCGCGTCGTCGCCGACGGCGGTGGTGGAGAGGTAGCGACTGACTCGACTTACGGAGACGGCCCTCTCCGAATTGAGTTCATCGAGGCATTGATCAAAGGATCGGGCGACGGAGCCGGCATTTCCGCCTAAGGCCAGAAAGCATTGCGGCATGAGAAGTCTTTATTGGCGATCATCGGGCGATGAGGATGACCGTACGGATAGACCGTAAAACGCGACATTTCAAACGACTACAGTTGGGCTGCAATGCCCCCCCAGAGTCCGCCGGTGCCCACGCCGAACGTGGAAATAGCAGAGATCGCAGACAGGAGGATCAATGCGAGCATCACCGCGTATTCTACGGCGGTCGTGGCGTCGTCGTCGAGCAGGAAATGTTTGATCGCGTTCATGGTTTCTTCTCCCCCCGGTCTGGCGACGTCCGGAATGGACCGGCGACGGTCACTTCAGAATCATGTCTTAACAAGGGGCCAAAGAAACGATAGGTCGCAAAATCATGTCCGTCAAATAAAATCGGTCGTAACCGTCGGGCCAATGCGGACTTGGTACATTCCCGCTACATCGGTAAATGGTCCGTGGCGATAAGACAACGTCCGTCGTTGCTCAATCGCTACACTTTCGACCGATGTCACTGGCGAATTTTCGCGGTTCCTGCGAAAATGAGGAAAATGAACATCGGCGGGGTCGCTGGAAGTCGCTGCGCGAACCGTGAAAAATACCGTTCCGAGCGATCTGCGTGGAAAAACACAGTCAAGATCGTTTCAATCTCGGTTGATGTGTTGTGC
>CALFYU010000127.1 GCA_937952455.1 uncultured Planctomycetaceae bacterium | reverse complement strand
GGCGAAAAATGATGCTCAGGCGCTCAGGAATTAGCCACAGAGTTCACCGAGGACACAGAGAGTTTTTTCAATGAATACATGAATCCGTTCATCGCACGTGAACTCTGAAGGCAGCGATTTTCGGGCACCCGACGCAATTCTCTTCTCTGAGCCCTCGGTGTTCTCTGTGGCAAAAAATCAGAGAGTCTAACGCGGCTGACCTTTGGCCAAGGACTCCAGCAACTGCAACTGGCGGTCGACCTGCTGTTGCTCCTGCGGGGTGAGAGTGGCTTGGCCGAAGCGGACGCGATAAAACGACTCAGCGATGTCGCTGCCGGCGGTTTTCAATTCCGGGTCGCCCGCCGCACCGTCAATGGCGCGCTCCAGCGAGGCGGCGAACTCCCGCTGGGTTTCGTACGGCCGGCGGACATATCCCATCCGCTTTGCGAGCGATTGAAACCGTTGATAGAACTCGACCAGCCGGGCGGAGCTGGCGTGCGCGGCGCGGCGCAATTTCCATTTTTCACGCATTCGCCGCCAAAATCCCCGCGCCGCATAGAACGCGATCGCGGGAATCCCCAACAGCAAAAATGCGAGAATCCCGCCGTCGATGCTGATCCATTTTTGGGGATTCGAAACGGTCTCTTTGAACCAAGTCCAGAAATCGACAGCAGCCGTTCGCATTCCGGCTGTGGAACTAAATGCCTTGCGCAGGTAGTCCAACATCGGTTCGAAGATCTCTCGCCGCTGCCGCGACAGAGAGACGCCCACCACGTTCTCGTTCCAGAACTGCCAAAACCCCCGCCTCAAGCTCTCCCAAAATCCCGGTTTGTGCGAGGCGACGATCCGATCGCGTTCGGCCGACGGCGTGGCATCGAGCGTGATCCAACGGTCCCCGAACGCCGCTTCGACCCAGGAGTGGGCATGCCGCTGCTCGACGCGGAGCGTATCCGTTTTGTCGTTGTAGTCGCCCCCTTTAAAACCGTTAATCATCCGCGCTGGGATGCCGACCGACCGCAACATCAGCGTCAACGCGGCGGCATAGTATTCGCAATGCCCCGCCTTGCGGTTGAACAAAAAGTCTTCCAGCGGGTCGATGTTGGGATCGATAATCGACGCATTGAGCGTATAGCCGTATTCCCCGCTGTCGCGGAGGTGCGATTCCAGCGCGCGGGCCACAGCTAGCGTGCGATCTTCGTCCCGCAGAGACTGTTGATCGACGCCCTCGCCAATCCGCTGAGCGAGCGTTTTGAGCCGCACCAACCGCGGTCCTGGCGGCGCCGACAACTCAGCCCCCGCCCGCCACGAAAAGGCTCGGAACGGCTCAAAGTCCTCCTTAAGCGACTCCGCATCATCCGCCGCGGGGCAATAAATACGGTAGTGGTTGCGCTCAGAGGCGGACTCCCGAAACAGCATATACGAGGGGCGCTGGAGCGTGATGGGGGTTCGACTCCCCTGAATCTCGCCATAAACCCGCGAACCCAAACGAGACGCGTAGGGCCGCATGGCGAACAGCAGGTTCGTCCCCATCGGCTCCAACGTAATCTCCTGACGAATCAATCCCCGTCGGCGGCGGCTGGGGGCTCGGTTGACGGAGGTTTCGGTGTTCAGCACCGACGAAGGATGCCACGTGCCGTCTTCATAGGTCACCAGGACCGCTCCCCGCAGGTACGGCTCACTCATGTCGCGCGAATTCGCTAGATCGATAACGTCCAGCAGCTTCTCGGTGTCGTTGTCAAACACTCGCAGCGTGAGCACCGGTTCGTTGCTCTCAAGAATCTCGCCAATGTCTCCCAGCCGCACCTGTTCGGTGAAACCAGTGACCGACCGCAACGCCCGACCGCCGCCGGAGCGTTGCTCGCCCAAATCCTCGGGCGCCGGCAGCCAAATGCGGGGCGTCAGCACGAAAATCATCGCGCCGACCAATAGCCCGAGCACCGACGTCGACACCGCTCCCATCACCAATCGGCTGCCGATGTGAGAGACGCCGAAATCGCTTTGCACGTTTCCGTGCGCCTCGCTGCTGCGGGGCGAGCGGCCCGCGGCGGCCTGCAGCAGCGCCGTCCCCTTTTCGGAGGCGATCACCGTCGGCGCGGCGACCACTTCTTGTTCGGCGCGGTACAGCGAGAACAGCGTGAGGTTCCAGACCATGACGATGACATAGAGGATGAGCACCATGCCGAACCAGCTGGCCTGTGTCAACACGGCCGACAGGGCGACATGCAGCAGGCACAAGGCGCTGATCCACCAAAAATGACGCATTTCCCGCTTCCAGAGCAGCACGATCCACAGCAAATAGACGATCAAGTGCGTTCCGGCGAGAAGTTTGGCTTCCTGGCTGTCCCCCAAAAACTCAAATGACGCCACGCAGAACGCGGCCAGTGCCAATCCGTTGGCCCACCACTCCGAGAGACCGAACACGTGGCGGCGGTCGTTGAAGATCAGCGAGATCAATCCGATAACGAACGTCAGCGCAGACGGAGCCGGGCCCCCCTCGGCCGACATCAGCATCCCGCTGGCCAGGAACACCTGGGCATACATGCTCAATTGAAAGGTTTTCAGAAAGGGCATGGCGGATCACTCAAATTCGGTCGCGAGATGAAACACGTCGGCGATCACCCTGGGATTCGCTTCAATCACTTCCAATGGGCGTTGATTGCGTTCGACCGAGTCAGCCGACGACAACTGCATTAACGCCTCGTGCGCCGCCTGAATTTCTTCGCTATTCCCGTTCCAGCGAATGCGGCGATATGCCTCCGGCGGCGGTTCCTCCCGCTGAGTCGGTCGCGTCGTGATCAACACGCACCGCCCCGTCTGGACATGCAACGGCAACGCCTCGCTCACAAATTCGCTGAGCGGCTGCGCAGACCCCGCTTCGACCAACGCCAGCCGCTCCAAAAACGGATGAATCGCATACGGCCCCGCCACCCCCTGCCAGCCATCGACCGTAGCACCCAGGATCGAGATGCCCAGTTGGCTCCCCCGGGCGTCCTGGCAGTGCACATATCCCAACGTAGCTGCAAAACTGATGGCATATTCGGCCCGTTGATAGTCCGCTACTGAGGGCCGCGAGGGGATCCACAAGTCCAACAGGATGATGAAGTCATCCTCGCGGCTTTGGTGAAACTCACGGACCATCAGTTCGTTCTGACGGGCGGAGGTCCGCCAGTGAATTGAGCGAGGATCGTCGCCGGCGCGGTACTCGCGCAGGCGGTGAAACTCGTCATCGAAAATCCCCCGCTTCGAGGCCGACTGCTGAACCAATTCCCGAGCGTGCTGCGACTGCCGCCGCCAGCGGGGCGATAGTTCCCCCAATTGCGGATAGACCAGAATCTCGCCCCCTTCCTGAATGACGAGCGACCGTTCCGCCAGACCCAAGGGAAATCGCGTCGTGATGCGAATTGGCCCGAATTGGTATTTGCCGCGGTGCAATAGCCGCGCCCGATAGTGCGCGGCCCGCTGTGACCGCGCCGGAACCCGCGTGATCAGCACGCGGGGACGAATTTGCTCGTGCACGTGCTGGACTCGATCGATCACCGTCAATACCCATGACGAGAGCAGCCATTTGGCATTGGACACCGTGACCTCCACCGAAAACGGTTCGCCCGCCATCACATGGCTGGGAGCACTCCGCGCCACGTCAAGGCGCCGCAGCAACAGGTAACAGAGCGCGCCGTTGACGATCCACGGGCCGGCCATGAAGGCGAACACCAACAGCAGCAAATTTGATTTGCCCAGCATCGCCCCGCACATCAAGATGATGAGGATCACCATGTAGGCCAATCCTTCGTACGGAATCCGTGCCCGCATCGACCGGCGGCGATACAGCTTCCAGGCACGCCCGAACAGCGATCACTCCGCATCGTCCGTCGGAGCGGGTGCACGCGTACCGAGCGTCACGCGGGCCAGCGCGATGAACCCTGCGCGGCGGGGCGTCTCACCACCGACCGCCACAGAGAGGGCCCAAGCCGCCGCGCACAGCCCGCCAGCGACCGCTATCAGCGCGCTGCCACACTTTCGCTGCCGGGCCGACATGCACCTGTTCCCCCCGCCGTGTCGAGTTGCTGAGCCGTCAATTGCCTTCCCTCACCGGTGCCGGGCGCCCGCAGCTTGCGCCGGCCGGAAACCCGCAGCACGACGAGGGTCCCGCATTATTGTCACGACCTGACGGGCGAACTTCAAGCACCGGACTTGACCGAGTGCGGGGAATTCGAGAGGTATTGACCCGCCGCCCAACTTGGCGGTGCGCCATCTGGCGACCTGCATGACGTCGGCCCCTACGAAACACCGACCGTCTCCATAAACGGCCGCAGTTTGTCTTCGGAGTAAAGCGTGAACGAGAATTCGCGGCTGGCGAGGACCTGATTGGCGGCCAAATGCTCTTCGAGTTCCCGCTGGTCGTGGACAATACGTTTCGATTGGTCTGCCACCGCGGTGGCGAAAACTTCGGTGATATTCCGCAGCCGCCGCGCACGGGCACTGCGGGCATGGCGGCCCGCGCGACGCTCATGACTCGACAGGGACCGCCCCCGTTGCCGGTCCGCCTCGGACAGCAAACGGCGTTTTTCTTCCAACAGCGGCGCATACTCGGCGATCTGCGATTCGCTAAGGTACTTCTCGGGATTGTAGCGCAATTCGCGCAGCATCAATTGCGCTCGCGAGACGTCGTCGGCTTGGACGGGGTAGGGATTGAGCGGCAGCAAGACTGTGGCGGAGACCGCCATAAACGACGGCGGCCGGATACCGTAAAAGCGGGCGATGATGCGGTCGGTCATTTCGTCGTATTTTGCGCCGCCGATGCCGTGCAGAAACAAATCTCCTAAACAGAGCCGTGAAAACAGCGTCGTGGTCAACGCGCGGGTCCGCAGGTGATATCCCCGTCCGGGTAGGTCCCGCAGGACCTCTACCGCACAACATGCTTCGCCGTCGGGAGTTAGCGGCAACTTGGCGAAGATGTCTCCATCGTCCCGCAGATGAATTTCGCGGCCGGCCTGCCGAACGAAAACGCGCTGGCGGTCGTGCGAACCGTCCTGCCAAATCCAAAAGGGGGCCTCTAACCAGTCGTCGCACTGCCGCAGTTCCGGAACGGGGTGCGTGTGGCTGCGGAGTTTGTTGATTGCGCGGAATTCGGTCAAAGCCGTGTTATAAACTTCGCGAAACCGGGGCAATTGGGCGGCGATGTGACTGAAGAACCACAGGAACGCCTCGCTCTGGCAAAGCCGGCTCAAGGGGAGTTCGAGGTTGTTGACGCCCCAACGCCGTTCCAGTTGGTTTCTCCCAGCCGTGAAGCAATCGGCAAATTGCGGCGACACTCGCGATCGCTCGACTACCAACGGCCACAATTCGCGAATCAGCGGATCGATGCCCCAAGGACGCATCGCGCCGGCGACCCGCGCGCCGAAACTTTCGAACAATCCGCGATCCTGGATCTCGGCCCCCTCCCAGGGCCGGGCTGTGTGTCCGCTGTCGAAGGGGATCGATGCGAACGACGGTTGTTCCCGATTCCCCGCCGGAACTCGCAGCGCCGCGGAGGCAAACGTGTCATTATCAACGACCAGGTTGATGCCGATTGCTTCGGGAACCTCCGCCAGCCGGCCGATGGCAAAATTTTTGACCCAGACACCCGGGTGAAATAACAGCGGTTGATGCCCAGTGACGTACACCAACTCGGTGGCGTCGCTGCAGGTCGGCACATAGGCCCAGGTGCCGGTATAACTCCGGGCCGCCTGGCACAGCGACCGGCGGGCTTCGGCACGCAGCACCGACAGCGGGCGGCCCTGAATATTGGTATTGGCCGCGGCCAGCAGCTGCCGGTTTTCCTCTGCGAGACGCGGCGCCTGGTCCAAACCGGGCACGGAGTACAGCGTGCCGTCCTCACGCGGGACGCGCAGCCGTAATCGCTGCCCAACGTCCTCGGCCTGTGTTTTTGGGTCCGGCATTACCTGGGATTCAAACATGAATGAGTTGAGGCAGGTCATCGGGGGTGGTACAGCAGTGCGGTCCGGGTGCCAAGTCCATAGTACGGACTCCCCTCCCCCAAACTCAACTCACGCGACACGTGGTCCGACGATTGCCGCGATCGCAAGGTGCCGGCGCCGATGGCGCCGATAATAGGGGCGATTGGTGCGGCGCGGCGATTTCGCGATCTAAGACGTCCCGATAGTAGGCCAGGCGCCGATTGGCGTCGTCCAGGGAACCGCCGAATGAGCGTTCCTCTTCCAGATAGACTCGCGGCACGGCGAATTCCCGGATCTCCAGCCCGACCGCGGCTGCCTGCACCCAGACCTGCAGCGGCATGGCATATCCCGTTTCCGTGATGGAAAGCGCCCCCAATGACGCAACGCGATACGCCTTAAAACCGCAAAATGCGTCGGTCAGCGACAACCCGAGCCGCTGGTTGAGTTCGGCTGTGATCGCGGCGTTGATCCGCCGCCGGTCCTCGGGAGCGGCGTTGTCGCCCGCGAAAGTCCGCAGATAGCGGCTGCCGCTGACAATATCGACGCCGTCGGTCAAAGCAGCGGCGATGGCGGGGATTAACTCCGGCTGGTGCTGTCCGTCACAGTCGATCGTGACCAACGCGTCAAAGTCGTGTTCTTGGGCATACTGAAATGCCGAACGGAGGGCCGCTCCGTAGCCTTGGTTTTCGGCGTGCGTCACGACGTCGACATTTGACAATCCGCGCAGAATCTCCCCGGTTCGGTCCCTCGATCCGTCGTCTACGACCAGGATGTGGGAACTGAATCTCTGGACGCTGCGGAGGACGTCGGCGACGTGCTCCTGTTCGTTATAGACGGGCAAGGCGACAAGCACTGAGGGCATGTTTCTGGCAATCTCAATGGGTGGTGGTGCGACCGTGGAGTTGTGTGAATTCAGCGATGGTTAACAAACTTTCACCAATCGGCCAAGTGGCGTGTGGCGCACGACACGTTTGTTGAAATTTCATTCTAGACGGGGGGAGATTTACGTCAACGAGCCGGCGCGACGGCAGGTATTTGGGGGCCCTGGTGCGATGTCAGGGGCCAAAACGGCGCCCAAGGACGGGCTATTGTGTGAACGAGTCAGCGAGTTCGGCGTTACTAATTATGGACCGCGAGAGGTGGAATTGGCCGAGTTCATGCCAATTGGGCAGGTCTCCGTCCACCACAGGCGGCCGTGTGTCGGCGACGATTTGCAAACCAATGCAGAAGTTTGCACGTTTTGCCAGAAAAGTACCGAGCAAAAGGATTGTTTTACCCACAACGTGCGTCTAATACCAAAGGGCGTTCCGCTGTTTTTTAAGATAAACCGGCGGCAAGCGAAGATCTAACTAATATGTCGGCGCAGGCTCCGAAAACCAAGTCAACAAACGTGCTTTGCTAGGGTCGATTCGGGTTTATCATCTGGAAAACCTAAAAAATCCCTGAGTGACCCGACACTGCAACTCACATGTCTGAAAAGTGTTACGGCGACGCCTGGAAAATTAGCATGAAAATCATTTGCATGCGAACTTTTTTCCCACAGCGGCGTCTCATTTCTCGTATGAATTGATATAAAAAGGCGAGAACTAAACCGCACGGATCAGAGAAAAATGACTCTGATGGCCGAGCGGCATTGCCGAGCAGGGGTCGGCGTGTCGCGTTGTACGCAGTCCGACCGATTTACCGTGACCCGAAATGGATGTTTGCGGGTTTAACAGGCATGGAAGTTGCTCTTGAGTACGTCCCGGTTATGCATCATTGATTTGAGACCAAACGACACGGGGCCGGCAAGAGTATTCATGGCGAACTTTCGCCGAGCCGAAATGTCAACTTTCTAGAGCTTTGAAGCAACAACTATTTGATGACTCGTGTGGGCACCCCGCCGGTGGAGGCGCGGCGGCCCGGGCGAAGCAGTGAAAACAATTCAGTCATCCCGAAAACTTGGGGAGCGCCCCCCTAGAGAACGGAGGACGTTGGAAATGTCCCGCTATCGTAATCCGGCAATTCGACAACTCACCGAGCAGCAAGTCCGCTATGCTCCACGCGACGTGCGGCTGCGGCAAATCGAACGTGCCGAACAGCTTCTCGACGAGATCGAACTGGACAAAGAGTACCATTACAACGATCTCTGCAAAAAGATCACCACCTATAAGGCGGAGATGTATCCCCACCTGGTCTTATCAGGCGCGGACGCTGCGCACGACGTGCGTCTGTTCGTCGAGGACCTGTCGGACAGCGCGGACATTTCGGTCGAGAGCCTTGCGGAGCCGGTGCTGACAGTCGGCGATGTGAGCGAACAATACAACGTCTCAACCAAGACGGTCGACCGCTGGCGCAGCAAAGGGCTGGTGAGTCGCCGTTTCAAGTTCGGAAACCGCAAGCGAATCGGCTTTCTGAAATCATCGGTCGACCGCTTCGTGCGGCGGAATTCGGACGACGTACATCGCAGCACGCGGTTCAGCCAATTGACCGTGGAAGAACGCGAAGAAATCATCGCGCGGGCGCGGCGTTACGCGCGGGCCGGCGGATGCCCCGCCGAGATCAGCCGGCGGATCGCCAAGCGGATGGGACGTTCGCCTGAGACGATCCGCTACACGTTGAAGCACTACGACGCCGAACACCCGGAATCGGCGGTCTTTCCGCACTCGAGCGGACCGCTGACGGATGACGGGAAGAAGCAGATTTTCCGCAATTTCCGCCGTGGCGTGCCGGTAGAACGGCTGGCGAAGCAATTTTGCCGCACGAAGGCCAGCATTTATCGAATTGTATCGGAAATGCGGGCACAGCGGCTAATCGACCAGCCGATCGATTTCATCGAGACCGACGATTTTCACCGTGAAGATGCGGACGAGTTCATTCTGGGTCCCGCACCGGAAGTGGAGAAGAAGTCGACGACGTTCAAACCGCCGCCCGGCTTGCCTCCGTACTTGGCGAGTCTGTACCGCGTGCCGCTGTTGACCAAGGAAGAGGAAGTCTATTACTTCCGTAAGATGAACTACCTGAAGTTCAAGGCGGCCGAACTGCGCGGCAAGCTGGATGCACGAAAAGCCAAATCGAAGGACATGGACGCGATTGAGAAGTTGCTCAATGACGCCGTCGCCGTCAAGAACCTGTTGATTCGCAGCAACCTGCGGTTGGTCGTGTCGATTGCCAAACGGCACTTCCGGCCGAACACGAACTTCTTCGAGATGGTCAGCGACGGGAATATGTCCTTGATGCGGGCGATCGAGAAGTTCGACTACAGTCGCGGGAACAAGTTCTCAACCTACGCCACCTGGGCGATCATGAAGAATTTCGCGCGGTCGATTCCGGCCGAGCATACCCGGCTGGACCGGTTCCGGACCGGCAACGAAGAGGTGTTTCAAGCGAAACCCGATTCGCGGACGGTTCCGTTCGAGCAAGAGTTAAACAACAAGCGTCAGCATGAAGCGATCATGAGCATCCTGTCGCAATTGGACGAGCGGGAGAAGGACATCATTTTGTTCCGTTTCGGATTGAACCAGGGAACCGAACCGCAGACTTTGGAGCAGGTCGGTTACCATTTCGGCGTCACGAAGGAACGGATCCGGCAATTGGAAGCGCGGGCCCTTAATAAGTTGCGTAAGATCGCCCTGGAGGCCCGACTCGACATTCCGGGGGTGTAAACACCTCTTTCCAAAATCGTCGATGGCCGTGCCGCCAATGCCTCGCACATCCGATTGAGCGCACAAATGCCGCGAACCTAGCCGCACAGCGCGTGTCCTGGTTCGCGGCGTTTTTTTGTGGGCGCCGGCGTAGTATGGGTTGGTTTCGACGCGCGTTGGATCGATTTGGCGGGCAGGTTGACGGGCACCCGTCAGATCACCCCATCCAGCAAAGCCACCCATTCTACCATGCCTGCGGAGAGCCTGGGGGCGGTCGCTGTGATGCGTTCCGCCGGATTGAGTGTGGCCGTCATGTAATGGGCCACTCTGTTTCGCGTCACTTTCAGTCGTCTGCTAGGCAACTCTCTGAACGACCGCAAGCGATCAGTTTGGGAGACATTCTTGCAGTCGAATCGGCATTGAATCCATGTTTCAGCCTTGGCGGAGGCCGAACGGGTCGCGTTGTCGGTGGGTGTGTTTGAAAATTTGGAAAAGAGGGGGTTGGGAGCGTTGAAAAATCTGCGGGACGATTGTCTAATATGCGGTTTCGCGCTGGCAATCCCTTCGCAGGTTGCGGCACTGGCCGCTGGATAAGATGTGGCCCGCTTGCAGCGCGTGCCGAAAGCTCAATCCGGATTTGTGCGATCTCGTTCCGTTTCCACTTGCACGGTCGGGGCGGAATGCTATATTGAGCAGCAACTTGTTGTGTCAGAAGTATTTGAAGATATTTGTAACGTATTGATAGATCACCGCTAGCGTAGCTCAATGGCAGAGCCCCGGTTTTGTAAACCGGAGGTTGTGGGTTCGAGTCCCACCGCTAGCTCCAGCGGACGGGCGGAGGGATTATCTTCGGTGGTCCGCTTCGTGCGGGGCGAAGCCGAGGCTGCCGGGTAGTCGCTCGCCGTTGGTTCGAGATCCAGGGGGGGAATTCCCGAGCGGTCAAAGGGGCCAGACTGTAAATCTGGTGGCTCAGCCTTCGCAGGTTCGAATCCTGCTTCCCCCAATCACGAGGGCGGCGGTCATTCGATGAACCGACGGCTGCCCGCCAGAGGGTTCCGGAGAAAACGTCGCGGGCGTCGTATAATGGTATTACCCCAGCCTTCCAAGCTGGAGACGTGGGTTCGATTCCCATCGCCCGCTTTTTCCCGTCAGTCGCGGGGCAGCCGGTCTGGGCGGTTCAAAGTTGGTGTATTTTGGCGGCATGATTCGCTGCTGTAGCTCAGCCGGTAGAGCGCGTCCTTGGTAAGGACGAGGTCGCGGGTTCAAGTCCCGCCAGCAGCTCTTGGAGCTGATTTGCGGATGCAATTTTGGTTGCGGCCGATCGGGCCGCTTGCTTCGGAAATAGTGGATTGGATTTGACAACTATCCCCGGGAGTTTGAACAGGTAGGGAGAAGAGATGGCCAAAGAGGTCTTTGAGCGTACAAAGCCGCACGTCAATGTTGGAACCATTGGGCACATTGACCACGGAAAAACGACACTCACAGCGGCGTTGTTGATGGTACAGGGCCAAAAAGGGTTGGCGACGGTCAAGAGCTATGCCGACATCGCCAAGGGGGGAACGGTCCGCGATGAAACCAAGACCGTGACGATTGCCGTCAGCCACGTTGAGTACGAGTCCGAAAGCCGGCACTACGCACACATCGACTGTCCGGGACACGCGGACTATATCAAGAACATGATTACCGGTGCCGCCCAGATGGACGGCGCGATCCTGGTGGTGTCAGCCGCCGACGGCCCGATGCCGCAAACGCGGGAGCACATCCTGTTGGCGCGTCAGGTTGACGTGCCGGCCTTGGTGGTGTTCCTCAACAAGTGCGACCTGGTCGACGACGAAGAGTTGCTCGAACTGGTCGAGATGGAAGTTCGCGAGTTGCTCAGCAAATACGACTTCCCGGGCGATGACATTCCCGTCATTCGCGGGAATGCCAAGGGCGCGCTGGACAACCCCAGCGACCCGAAATTCAACCAGTGCATCGCCGAGCTGATGGATGCCCTGGATTCGTACATTCCCGAGCCGGCCCGCGAGGCGGACAAGCCGTTCCTGATGGCGGTCGAAGACGTGTTCTCGATCGAAGGCCGCGGCACGGTGGCAACCGGCCGGATCGAGCAAGGTGTGATCAACGTCGGCGACAAGGTGGAGATCGTGGGAATCCGCGACACCCAAGAAACGACGTGTACCGGCGTGGAGATGTTCAACAAGACGCTGGACACCGGCATGGCGGGCGACAACGTCGGCCTGTTGTTGCGGGGTGTCAAGCGGGAGGACATCGAGCGGGGTCAGGTGTTGGCCAAGCCCGGCTCGATCAAGCCGCACACGAAGTTTGAGGCCGAGGTTTACGTATTGAGCAAGGAAGAGGGCGGCCGACACACCCCCTTCTTCAGTGGTTATCGTCCGCAGTTCTACTTCCGCACGACCGACGTGACCGGCGCCGCCAAGCTGCTGGGTGACGCGGAAATGTGCATGCCGGGCGACAACGTTCGGCTGGAAGTGGAAATGGGTTCGCCGGTCGCCTTGGAAGACGGCAGCCGCTTCGCGATTCGCGAAGGCGGCCGCACGGTCGGCTCGGGCGTGGTGACCAAGATTGTGGAGTAAATTGTAATTTCGGTGGACACCCGCCGGTGACTGGCCGGCGGGTGTCCATTTTTCAGATACGGTTTCGGCGCGGCGGCGTGCCCGTGCTGGAAAGTGTGGAGTGAAGCCATGGCCCGCGAATATGTTTGGCTGGAGTGCACCGAAACGGGAGATCGCAATTACCGCGTTCAAAAAGAGACCCGTGGTGCCGAACGCCTGGAATTGAAGAAATACTGCCCGCGGTTGCGGCGTCACACGGTCCACAAAGAGTCTCGCAAAAAGTGAGTTCGCATCAGGGGAGTGGCGAAATTCTGCCGCGTTTTTGAGAGTCCGGCGATTCACCAACATCTAGGGGTGTAGCTCAATTGGCAGAGCACTGGATTCCAAATCCAGCGGTTGGGGGTTCAAGTCCCTCCGCCCCTGTATTTTTTCCGCCGCTGAAGTGATACACCAGTGCCCGCTGCCGGTTGTGTCGGTTCGACTTGGAGTGGCCGCAGCGTTACAGCCGGCAGGACCATTTGCGACTTTTCAAGTGCGGCTCTTCAGATTCGGTATTTTGTTCCCGCGCAGCTGGTTCAACTGCGGTTGCCGGGAAAATCACACGTGAAACAAAGTCCCATTGGGGCGGGAATTCATGGCAAACGCGAAGAAAAGCACCACATTTTGGGGCGAATTGCTGAGCTTTCAGCCCTATAAGCCGAAACAGGGACGGCTCGTCAGGCAACTGACGACGGCGGGAGTGGCGTTGGTATCTCTGCTGGGAGCGGTATCGCTTTCGCAGGGACCGCTGGCCGATGTCCGGGATCCTGCCGAGTCGCCGCTTGCGGCGAATCTGATTCAGGTCGGAATCCCGGCGGTGCTGTTTTTGATTGGTTTGGTGTTCGCGTTTCGGATCGTGAATTATTCGGCGTTCGCCGATTTTTTGATCGCCGTGCAGGGAGAGTTGACCAAGGTCTCCTGGCCCAGCCGTCAGGAGCTTAAGAATTCGACGATCGTCGTGGTGGTCACGATGTTCGTGCTGGGCGGTATGTTGTTGGTGTTTGATCTGTTTTGGTTCAAGATCATGACGACGATCGGCGTACTGGTCGAGTCGTCATAGAGTCGTTGCGGGGCGTCGTCGGTCCCGTTGTGTGCGGGCTGTCAGGTCCGCGGTATGTGAAGTCGGCCGGACAGATTGGTGCGTCCG
>CALFYU010000126.1 GCA_937952455.1 uncultured Planctomycetaceae bacterium | reverse complement strand
GATGCTCGAGCAGCCGGACAACCGGATCGGCAGGCTGCTGGAGGACGAGACCGATCCGCAGAGGCGGCGCGAATTGGCCGCCATCGGCGCACAGGCCTACCGCATCCGCGATATGATCGGCGACGTAATGCTCTTTGGCCGTCCACCTGAACCGGCCCCCCAGGCATGCGGCTTGGTAGACGCCGTGCGTGAAACCATCGACAAACTCGCCGATGGTTTCACCGAAACGGAGACAACGGTGGAACTCAAACTCGAAGACTGCCCCCCGCTTCGCGCCGATCCGGTACAGCTCAAGGTGGTCCTCAGCAATCTGCTGCAAAATGCAGCCCATGCGGCCGGTGAAGGAGGACGCATTACGGTCACCGCAACATCCGTCTTGGAAGGGGACGCGCGGTTTGTTAGGCTGTGCGTCGTCGACGACGGGCCAGGTTTGACCGACGTCGACCGCGAACATCTGTTCGACCCGTTTTATTCCGGTCGCCAGGCCGGCCGGGGTTTGGGCTTTGGACTTTCCAAATGCTGGCGAATCGTCGACGCCCACGGGGGCCGGATCGAAGTTCCTAACGCCGGCCGCGATGGATTTGTCATCGCCGTCTATTGGCCGGTCGAGGACGGCGACTGAGGGTCGGGACACCCTTTCAAAACACGTTCTATAACATCAAGTGTAGGCCAAGGGAATATGGCTGCGTGATGAATAAGTTTTTGGCCGGTTGTCTGCTTCTTCTGAGCCTGACGCAGCCGGCGTTCGCGCAGGTCCCTCCAGCGGAACGCAATCCGCCGCCCTTGCCGCCGCAATTCCGCATCCTCGATCCGGGTGTCGTCATTTCCGGCGTCCCAGTCGAAAAAGTCGTCATCGAGGCCCTCAATCCGGATGGCGAACTCGACACCCGCTTCCAAGACCGGGCCATGATCGAGGGGATCATCCTCCGCCAGGCTGACAAACCGGTTGCCATCCCCCCTTTTCAAGACGGCGTGCTGACGCTCACGACCGACTTTGCGCGGCAGACAAAGGTCTTCATCGACCGCGACACAATCACGGTCCATCGCCTCAAGCAACCCGATCGCACGGTCGTCCGCAGCGTTGTGCGGATACACGGTCTGCTCAGCCTGTTACCCCCTCTATTGGCCATCGGTATGGCTGTCTGGCTGCGGAACGTGATCGTGGCGCTGTTCGCCGGCGTCTGGGTGGGGGCCGTCATCCTGGCCCGCGGCAATTTCTATGCCGGCTTTGTGCGGACCCTCGATCAATACGTGCTGAACCAATGGCCGCAGCCCGGCGACCCGCCCCATGCGCACCAGCTGACTCTCCTGTTCACGATGTTTCTTGGCGCGATGATCGGGGTGATGTCGGCCAGCGGGGGAACGCATGCGCTTGTCGCCTCAATGTCACGCTTCACCCGCAGCCGACAGCGGGGACAGCTCATGACCTGGTGTCTGGGGATGATCGTCTTCTTCGACGACTATGCCAACGCGCTGCTCGTCGGCACGACCATGCGGCCGGTCACCGACCGCCTGAAAATCTCGCGGGAAAAACTGGCCTTCCTGGTCGACTCCACCGCCGCCCCCATTGCCGGATTGGCACTGATATCGACGTGGGTCGGGTTCGAATTGGGGCAGATCCAGGACACCTATGCCACGCTGGGCCTGGATTCGCGGAGCGTCTACGAGGTTTTTCTATACAGCATTCCCTTCCGATTCTATGCCGTGCATCTGATCGTCTTTGTCGGTTTGATGGCCCTGATCGGGCACGACTACGGCCCGATGCTCAAAGCCGAAATCCGTGCGATCGTTTACGATCAACCTGCCGCACCCGGTGCGGCAGCAGCCAACTTAGAACCGCTGCAGACTGATCTTCCCGATCGTCCGACCAGCTATAACGCGATCATCCCCCTTGTGGCCTTGGTGGCGCTGGTCTTGTTGGGGCTTTGGTTCAGCGGCAGCCGGTTGCTGGACGCCGCCAACGCCCAAGCGATTGCCGCCGGTCAGCCGGCGCTGGAAAAGACAGTGTGGCGAGTCATCGCCCTGGCAGAATCGAACCGCGTGCTTTTTTTCGCCTCCTTTACGGCATCGTTGATCGCAGTCGCCTCGGCGGTCGTCTTTAAGTCGCTGACCTTGCAACATGCAATCGAAGCTTGGCTCAATGGTGCCAAAAGCATGTTCTTGGCGATCGTCATCCTGGTGATGGCCTGGGCCTTGGCCGACATCTGCCAGCCCGGCAAACTGAACACGGCCGGTTTTCTCGTCGAACATACCCAGCATACTCTCGCGGTGAGTTGGGTGCCCGCGGTGGTATTTATTCTGGCTGCGGTCATCTCGTTGGCGACGGGAAGTTCCTTCACCACCATGGGGCTGTTGATGCCCCTGGCAATTACCGTCACGCACAGCAAGTTGGTCTTGCTCAACCAGAGCGATCCCAGCCACCACTTAATGATCGCTTCGATCGGTGCCGTCTTGGCCGGCGCCATCTTCGGCGACCATTGTTCACCCATTTCCGATACGACCGTTCTCTCGTCGGCCGCCACCAGTTGCGATCACCTGGACCACGTCTCCACGCAGATTCCGTATGCCGTCACGGTTGCCGGCGTGTCGCTGCTGTTCGGTTATGTTCCGATCGGCTTCGGCTATGCCTTTCTGCCGGCCCTGTTACCGATGGGGGCAATCGTGCTCTACATCATCGTTCAGTTCTATGGACGTTCCGCCGAAGCCCAGGCCAATATCATCCTCGCCGAACTGGGCGAGACCGCTCCCAATGTCGATCTTGATGAGCACGACGAACCGGACGAGGAGGATGCCTCCGAGGAAGAGGAGGATTCTAGGTCTGCCGCCAGTGCGGACACACCGCCGGACGATGAAGAGCCGGTCAAAGAAGAAGGCCCCCGCTTCTGAGGCCCCGCCGCCTATTTCTTCTCTTCAATCCCGTCCTGATGTCCCAGGATGGCCGACTCGTCAAACACGGCGTGGTTGATGATTGTGCGCTTGCCCGATGTGAATACCACGTGAATCTTGCCGTCGCGGGTCTGAATCGCCACCGGATAGGCGGCCGTGTCCCCCGCTTGGTGATAGATATTGCGGCGGTGCGGCCACGACTCGTCGTTGTCGGTCGAAATTCCCACCGTCAGCGGCATCCGCTCCCCTTCATTGTTGTCATTCCAGACCATCAACAAGTGTCCGTTGTCCAGTTTGATGAAATCGAGCGCCGAGTTGGGGTTCTTAAACTGCGAGGGCTCCCCCTTGCTCCAGGTCTTTCCGCCGTCGCGCGACTCGCTACGGTAGGCCACTCCCTCTTTCAGCGGTCCGAACCGCCCGCCACGGCGGATGTAGCAGATCAGGTAGTCGTCGTCGATCTGCACCGGCGAGGCTTGCAAGTTCCCCATCTCCGAGTAGATGCGATTCGTCTCTGTCCAGGTCTTTTCCTTCGGGTTGTACCGCATGAAATAGCTGCAGGTGTCCGACGCCGTCCCCTCACGATCCTCGCCCGTTTCGTGATACAGCGGCAGAAGATAATCGCCGTTGTTGAGCACAATCGGGGCACTCCGCGCCATGGTCCCTTCTTCAAACGATAGCAGATACGGATCGGACCAAGTTTTGGCCCCGTCTTTGGAAATCTTGTATTTGACCCGCGCCGACGACCAGGTCGGGCCATAA
>CALFYU010000125.1 GCA_937952455.1 uncultured Planctomycetaceae bacterium | reverse complement strand
CAAAGTCGGCAAAGCGGCCGATTTGTATGCCGAGGGGACGCTTCCCATCGGCGATGGCCAGCAGACGCCGGCCGACTTTTGCAAAATGCAGTCCGCCACCACCGGCCTGCCGGAGCACATGTGCGCCGGCAACATGAAGAAAAACCAGTTCGTCCTCAACAACATGCGCGAGATCCTCGACGCGCTCACCCGCGGGCTTCCGCTCGATATCCTCTCCAAAGGGTACGGCATGGAGGATCGCGGCGTGATGGTCAGCTATCAGGCCAACGCCCCGGTCTTGGGCCTGGTGTTGCCGTCGAACTCGCCCGGCGTGCATACGTTGTGGATGCCGGTGATTCCGCTGCAGTTGGGGTTGGTTTTAAAGCCAGGACCGCAGGAACCGTGGACTCCCTACCGCATGGCCGAAGCCTTTTATGCCGCCGGTATTCCGCGTGAAGTGATCTCGATTTATCCGGGCGGCGCCGACTGCGGAGCGGCTGTGTTGGCCAGTTGCGAGCGGGCGATGATCTTCGGCGGACTGCCGACGGTCGAACGCTACCACGGCGACCCCCGCGTGCAGCCGCACGGGCCGGGGTTCAGCAAGATCATTCTGGGCGATGACAAAGTCGACGACTGGGAAAAGTACCTCGACCTGATGGTCGACAGCGTGCTGGTCAACAGCGGCCGCAGTTGCATCAGTTGTTCGGGCATCTGGGTTTCGCGGCACGGCAAAGAAATCGCCGATGCCCTCGCGCAGCGTCTCGGCCCGGTCGCTCCGCTGCCGGCCACACACCCCGAATCCCCGCTGGCCGCCTTCACGGTCCCCGGTATGGCCGAAGCGATCTCGAACCAGATCGACGAAGGCGTCAAGGACCCCAGCGTGACCGAAGTCACGGAGAAATACCGCGACGGTTCACGCTTGGTGCAGAAAGAACGCTGCGACTACCTGCGGCCGACGGTGCTGCACTTCACGAATTCTGACACCGAAATTTCCAAAGCGGAATACATGTTCCCCTTCGTGACAGTCGTCGATTGTCCGGAGGATCAAATGCTCAAACGAATGGGCCAAACGCTGGTCTGCTCGGCGATCACCGACAACGAAAAACTGCAGCGGCAATTGCTGGACGCGACGTTCATCGACCGGCTGAACATCGGCGAGGTGAAAACGATCGCGCTCAACTGGCTGCAGCCGCACGAGGGGAACATCATCGACTTCCTGTTCCGGGCCCGAGCCTTCCAAAACAGCCCGCCGCCGGCGCATTAGTGCTGACGTCAACTCGTTCCCCAACCGTAGGGCGCGTCGCGGCGCACCTTGCGCGCTGCATCCATTTTCGATTGAAGCGATATTGTTGTGGCCCGATCGACTCATCTAAAGAACGTACAGAAGAAGGTTTTATCTGCTCTGAAAAAGTTGCTTGCTCCATACGGCTTCGAGGACGCCTGTACGGGATCAGGAACCATGGGCAGCTGGTGGTTCAGAATGGAGAGTTCCGAATTCGTTGTGTTTGCGTTTCAGGATCGCTCCGATGACATTCTCACGATCTGTGTCGGTTCAAGAATTCGTCGCAAACCGCGAGCACACATGCGCGGTCCATGGTCCCTTGGTCATCTGCGTGGTTTCATCGATGGTTTCTATGACCATTACATCTTTGAGTCGCCAACTGAACAACTTGACTGGCTTCAAGCCAACATTGGGAAGCTGCTGAATACTCCGTTCCTCAATTCTGACGAACTCAACACGTGGGCCGTCAAGGCTTCACGGCGAATGTTTGGGCCGAAACCTAGATAACGCGCCAGGTTTTATTGATGCACTATCCGACGGAGGGCAGCGCTCGCGCCCAGTTCCCCTTACTCCTCACCCCGCCGCTTCTGCTCCAACAGCCATTCATATAACTCCGGATTCGCGTACGTCTCCGTCCACGAATCGTGCTCCGCGTCTGGATAAATCGTCAGCCGCGGGTGGCCTCCTTTTTCCTTGAGGGCGTCGATCATCTGTTGCGAACGCTCCACCGGCACGCCGGGGTCCTTGGCGCCGTGGAAGGCCCATACGGCGAGGTGCGGAAGCTTTTTGGCCCAATGTTTTTCTCCACCGCCGCAGATGGGGGCGATCGCCGCCAAGCGGTGCGGGGCATAGGCGGCCAAACGCCAACTGCCAAACCCGCCCATGCTCAGGCCGGTCACGTAGATGCGATCGGGGTCGACCTTGTATTGCCGGCTGACGTCATCGAGCAGGGCGATCAGTTCAATCGGCTCCCACTCCCGGTCCTGGGGGCACTGCGGTGAGAGAACGATGAAGGGGAACTCCCGTCCGGCGGCGATCAGTTTGGGGGGACCGTGCATCTTGACCAGCTCCAGATCATCACCCCGCTCGCCGCCGCCATGCAAAAACAACATCAACGGCCAAGCGTCGTGCGAATCGTAGTCCTTGGGCAAATAGACCAGGTAATTCATCCGCACCGGCACGCGGGTTTCCAGCCGCCCGGCCTGCTGCACGTCAGCCGGCTCGGCACCGTTTCCCCAATTGCCGCACAACACGATCACGCAGGAACTCAGCAGGCCGCTCAGGCGTAATGTCATCGACGCGTCTCCCCGTCTTTGGGATGAATCGGAAAAGCCGGGATTTTAACGGGGTGGGGGTGGCGGCGAAAAGGTCAGCGGGGCATCCGCCTTATTCGAGATATGACAACATCGCCTGCTGAGTTGCCGTCGCTGCGGACGTTATCGCTGCGGCCAGCACTTCTGGCCGTTGCCGTGAAATGCCGGCTTCATTTGCAGAAGAATCTCCATGCGTTCAGTGTCGGTGCACTCGTCGCAGACCTCATCCACCAGATCGACGCAAGCCGCCACGGCCGCATGGTAGGGCGGCATGAGCCACTCGGGATATTCCGCCGTGCCGGAGCGATTGTAGTACAGCCCATACGTCAATCGATTGGCTTCGATCCATCCGATATCGGCCAGGTATTCAACGAGATTGTCCGTCCGACCATTAAGGCAGACGTCGGCCAGGTACGGTGCGACGGCGAAGGCGGCGTTAGTGATCGTGCCCTGGTGCAGGATCAGGTTAAAGACATATTGGGAGTAAACGTCGTATTCCTGGTCGAAGCCGATCGCACGGTTCCATTCGCTTAGTCCCGCTGCAAGTGTCGGGCCGTCCTTAAAAAACGTGGAGAGTTCGCTCCATCGCGGGTCGTCAAGCGGGAGTCGTTCGATCATTTGCGTGCTATATCGCTTAGGAACTGCTCTGGGCGCTCGCATCGAAAGTTGAGATAGGTGAGCGCATCCTTCGTGCTGAAATTCGCTAGCCCTTGTGGAAGGCTAATCGGGTTCGCGATTCATTGTCGCCAGGTCGGCCGTGGTCTGGGAAGCATCGTTGTGGGCGTATTCGAACATCCGCCGCGTTTTTCGCATTTTCGACAATAGGTAGGCATCAATCGGCACTGATTCGCTGACGGGGTGGAATAGTTCATAGACGAACGCGATTGAGTCAGCAGGCACGATGCCTTCCTCGATTCCGGATGGATCGAGCACCCCCGCAAGGTCGCTGAGATTCACTCGCAATTTCGTGTAGACAACCGGGGCATTGCCGCAAATTCGCTTGACTTGCAGCAACCCCATCGGTCCCCGCCGAAATTGAAGACAACCTGCCGCTCTCGTTTGAATTTCCCG
>CALFYU010000124.1 GCA_937952455.1 uncultured Planctomycetaceae bacterium | reverse complement strand
ACGACCGTTTGACGAAAAGCGGCTTCAATTTTGAGATCTAAACATGACGCTCACTCGGCACATCCTAGGATGTCTGCTCGGCACGGCCGTCGGTGACGCGGCCGGATTGCGGAGAGAGGGGCTGACGCCACAACGGGCTCAGAGACTCTACGGCGGGAACGTCTCACCAGAGCTCGTGTTCGGACGCGGGATGTGCAGCGACGACACCGAACACACCGTGATGGTGGCCCGTTCGCTGGCCCGGGCATATAACGATCCGGACCGTTTTGAGCGGCTGTTGGCCAGACAACTCAAGTGCTGGCTGCTGACGGCGCCGGCTGGTGTGGGACTCGCAACACTGCGGGCGTGCCTGAAATTGCTCATCGGGTTTGGCCCGCTCAGAAGTGGTGTTTTTAGTGCCGGAAACGGTCCTGCGATGCGGTCGGCCCTCATCGGCGTCTGTGCACGCTCAGACGACGAGTGCCGCGAACTGGTGCGACGTTCGACGCGATTGTCACACACCGATCCAAAGGCCGAGGAAGGCGCGATGGTCGTCGCTCGAGCCGCGCGATTGACGCAAAGTGGCGTCAATAGGAGTCCGCTCGAATTCGTGCGCAGCGAGACGGCGAACGTGCGGGGTGAAGAACTCCGCGAACGACTTGCACGGGTTTGCACATCGCTGGACAACGGCCTGAGTCCGGCGGAATTCGCGCACGCAGAAGGTTGGTCGCACGGAGTGAGTGGTTATGTCAACGAGACGGTCCCGGCGGCGCTGTACTGTTGGGTGGTGACTCCCGATGACTTCCAGCAGTGCGTTACGAGCGCCGTCTTGCTTGGCGGCGACACGGACAGCGTGGCGGCAATCACGGGCGCGATTGCGGGGGCCAACCTCGGCGATGCGGCGATACCGCGGGAATGGATCGCCAAGCTCTACGAATGGCCGCGGTCGGTGGGGTGGATGAAGGAGCTCGCTCGAGTCCTCGATAACAACCTCTCCGGCGGACAGTCGACGAGTCCGCCGTCAATGCATTGGCTGGCCACGCTGCCACGGAATGCGGCGTTTGCCCTGATTGTGCTGAGCCTCGGTTTTCGACGTTTACTACCGCCTTACTGAAATACACGGCAGGAAAACATCCATGAAGGCCCTGATTCTGGTCGACATTCAGAACGACTTTCTTCCTGGTGGGGCATTGGCCGTCCCGCACGGCGACGAGGTTGTCCCGGTGGCAAACCGGCTGATGCCGCAATACGACTTGGTGGTCGCCACGCACGATTGGCATCCGGCCGATCATCAGTCATTCGCGAGCCAGCATCCCGGGTTGTCGATCGGCGATGCCACGAACGTCAACGGAATCGATCAAGTTCTCTGGCCCGATCACTGCATGCAGGGGACACCGGGGGCCGAGTTCGCCGCCGGTCTGAATACCGACGGCATCGACCATGTCGTCGCGAAGGGAACCGATCGATGGATTGACAGTTACAGCGGTTTTTTTGACAACGACCACCGCAAGGCCACGGGGCTTGATGAATTCCTCAAAGAACGCGGCGTCACGGAGGTCGACATCATGGGGCTGGCGACGGACTATTGCGTCAAGTCGACAGCGCTGGACGCCGTCGAGTTGGGATTTCGGACGCGCGTGATTGCCGAGGGGGTCCGCGGGGTCGAACTGACGCCTGGGGACTGTCAAAGTGCCATTCAAGAAATGCAGCAGCGCGGAGTCACGGTCAGCTAAGCCTGTTTTTTCCGATGCCTGTGGCAAGTCTCAATCTAAGCTCATGCCGGACCCACGCCGAGCCGATTTTGGGAGTCCCTGACGCCGTTCCGCTGCCCCGGCGGCGATGTGTGAGCGGAATAGGCGTGTTCTCATCCGTTCCAGGTCATCACAAATCGGCAGCCGCCGCATCATCGGCCAGCACCAACGCGGAGTCCTGTCGGACGCGTCCGGCGGGAATGGACGGATCGGCAGCGCGTAGACGTCGCAGGGCGTCGGACTTTTCGCCACCCGTGACCAACCAGAGAATGGAATGCGCGCGATTTATTAGCGGATACGTGAGCGTCATCCGGCGGCGGCCCTGGTAGGGGCCGGTGACGGCCACGTCGTCGTTCGTCACGTCAAGAACCGGGTCACCCGGAACCAGCGAGGCCGTGTGGCCGTCCGCGCCGAGACCAAGATGCACGAGATCGAGCATCGGGGGTGCCCCCGCGATCCTCTCAAGCAACTCAGCATACTGCCGCGCGGCGGCGTCCAAATCGGCCGCTTCCACCGACATCGCATGAATGTTTTCCGGGGGAAGCGGGGCGTGTTCGAGCAAGCTTTCGCGAAGATGGGTGAGGTTCCGATCCGCGTGCCCGGTCGGCGCCACGCGCTCGTCGACCTGGATGATCTGGACGCCCTCCCAAGGGATCTCCTCGGCGGCGAGCTTCTGCAGCACCTGCCACGGCGTGCGGCCTCCGCTGACGGCGAATAGAAACCGCCCCCGTGTTGACACTGCGGCACGCGCTTGGGCAGCAACTATAGCCGCCGCTTTTCGAGCGACCGCGTCAGTATCGGTGAGGACTTCAATTTTCATCTCTGTAGTTGGCTCCGCTTCGATGACTATTTCATTGGCTTGGCGCCTTACCGGACTTCCGATATCGCCGAATCAGATTATTGGTGGAGCTATCGTGCTTGAGCGCGGGTTCGGTTTCGGCTTCGAGTTCGGGAATAATCCGTTGCGCCAGCGCTTTGCCCAACTCGACCCCCCACTGGTCAAAGCTGTCGATGTTCCAAATCACCCCTTGGGTAAAGACCGCGTGTTCGTAGAGGGCGACCAGTTTGCCGAGCGTGCCGGGCGTTAGACGCTGGGCTAGGATCACGTTTGAAGGCCGATTCCCTGCAAAGATGCGATGCGGGACAAGCCAGTCGGGTGTTTCTTCCGCTTCGACTTCCTCGCGCGTTTTCCCAAACGCCAGCGCTTCGGCTTGGGCAAAGAGGTTAGCGATCAACATGCTATGATGCCGGCCCAGCGGATTGAGCGTCTCCATGAAGCCGATAAAATCGCACGGGATCAGCCGCGTGCCCTGATGGATTAACTGATAGAAGGAGTGCTGGCCGTTGGTCGCCGGCTCTCCCCAGTAAATCGGTCCCGTCTGGCAGTTGACTTCCTCACCGTCGAGCGTCACGTGTTTTCCGTTACTCTCCATGGTGAGTTGCTGCAAATAGGCAGGAAATCGCTTCAGATACTGTTCGTAGGGAAGTACCGCCACCGTCTCGGCATCGAGAAAATTTGTATTCCACAGGCCGAGCAGGCCCATGAGCGCCGGCAGGTTTTGATCGAACGGCGCCCTGCGGAAGTGTTCGTCCATTTCATGAAAGCCTTCGAGCATCTCGCGAAAACCCTCCGGTCCGATGGCTACCATTGTCGAGAGGCCGATCGCGGAATCCATGGAATATCGTCCGCCGACCCAATCCCAGAACTCGAACATATTGGCTGTATCGATTCCGAACTCGGCGCTTTTTTCCGCATTTGTCGACACTGCGACGAAATGCCGTGCGATGGCGTCCGTATCGTTGTCGACTTCCTTAAGGAACCAATCCCGTGCGCTGTGGGCATTTGTCATCGTTTCCAAGGTCGTGAATGTCTTGGACGCAATGATGAACAGCGTCTCCGTAGGTTCGATGTCCCGGGTCGCCTCGGCCATGTCGGTCCCGTCGACGTTCGAGACAAAGCGAAATGACATTTCGCGGTCGCTGTAGTGCCGCAGTGCCTCATAGGCCATCACGGGTCCGAGATCGGACCCGCCGATGCCGATGTTGATCACGTTGCGAATCCGTTTGCCGGTGCAGCCTTTCCAGTCTCCGTTTCGCAACTGATTCACAAACCCGGCCATGCGGTCAAGCACGGCGTGGACTTGCGGCACGACATTTTCGCCGTCGACCACGATCGAGGCGGTGCGGGGCGCGCGGAGCGCCGTGTGCAGTACCGCTCGGTTTTCCGTGCTGTTGATCTTTTCGCCGCCGAACATGGCGTCGATTCGTCCCCGCAGATCGCACTGCTCGGCCAACCGGACGAGCAAGCTCAAGGTTTCAGCGGTGACGCGTTGTTTGGAATAGTCGAGAAAGATGCCGGCCGCCTCGGTGACCATTTTTTCACCGCGACTTGAGTCATCCTCAAACAACTGGCGCAAATGCGTCTGGCGGATTTGTTGGGCATGAGTTGCGAGAGCCTTCCAGGCCGGGCTGCCGACGACCGACGCATCGGATTGGGAGGTTTCAATCGTGCCAACTCCGCAGAGCGCGGCTGGCTGGGAGGGAGTCTCCGGCA
>CALFYU010000123.1 GCA_937952455.1 uncultured Planctomycetaceae bacterium | reverse complement strand
CTCACAAGCACAACCGGGTTTTGAAACTGGTTCTAGTCAGCGGCACCGGACGCGACCACGCGGGTTGCCCCGTTCTCCTTCCCCCACCAGATGCGATGCTTTCCCAGGCTCTCACACAATTCGCCCTGCGGCTGATCTGCGGCATGACGTTGATGCTCGCTACGAGCGACTATCGCAAAACGTCGTCGGGATTTTACCGCATTCAAATGCTGGTGGTGATGGGACTGGGCGTGTTGGCGTCGCTGTTCGCCGGTTCGGGAGCGACATCCGAACATGAAGCCATCCTCCCCTCCATGTGGCTGACGGTCGATTGCGTGATCATCGCCGCCTTGGCGTTTTTGGGATCGGTGTTGTGGACGTTGGAACGCAAAGCGGGCGGCTTTCGATTGATCATATTGATTCTGGCGGCGGCTGTAGCCGGATTGGCGATGAATGCCTTCCGCCACAGCGGCGCAATCACGCCGGTTTGGTTTCAATGGCTTTCTGACGTCTCCTCGGGGGCTGTCCTCGGCGGAGCAATGACGGGGATGTTGCTGGGGCACTGGTATTTGACGGCACCGGAAATGTCGCTCGATCCGCTGCTGAGGATGACCAAACTCTTCGGCGTCACCGCCGCGGTGCGGCTCGTGCTCTCAGCGGCGGCCCTGTGGTGGGGTTGGGAGGAAATCGCCGGTCCGACGACGGTAATGCTGGTGTTGATGCGGTGGTGCTTCGGCATCGTGGCCCCGTTGGCGGCCTTTGTGATGGCGTGGCGAATCCTCAAGTACCGCAACACCCAGTCGGCTACGGGCGTCCTGTTCGTGGGGGTGATCGTGACGTTCCTTGGAGACCTGAGCGGTATCCTGTTATTCTTTGACTTGCAGGCGACGTATTAAGCCGTAGGGTCCGCTGTGCGGACCGATCGCGATTTTGGCGGCCGATTTTGGTCCGCACAGCGGACCCTACACAGAATCAGTGACGCGTTCGTTCCTGCATAGAAAGGTGCGTCGCGACGCACCCTACATGGCGCGTGATTTTATATACGAGGCGGATGAGACGATGCGTGTTTCCGGGGGATGCCCCAGTTGCCAGCAACCTGTGCGTGCCGAGGTTTCTTCGGCGGCGGATGTGCTCAAGTGCGGCGCGTGCGATTGGTCGCGGCCGGTCGCGGCGGCGGATGTTGCCGACAATCGTCCGCGGCGGTGCTTGATGTGCGGCTGCAACGACCTGTGGCGGCAGAAGGACTTCCCCCAGAAAGTCGGCGTGGCAATTGTCGGCGTCGGCATAGTGTTGAGCACCATCGCCTATTACAACTATTGGTACAAAGCGGCGATCGCCGTGTTGATCGGCTTCGCCCTGTTGGACCTGTTTTTGTTTTGGTTCATGGCCGACGTGCTGGTCTGCTACCGTTGCGGCGCGGCGCATCGCGGCACGAACCTGGAGGACGAATCGCACCCGGCGTTCGATCTGGAAATCGCCGAACGGTACCGGCAACAGGCCCTACGGCTGGCCGAAGCCAACGAACAGGCCGCTAAGCCCAAGACGTGACTGTCCCGCGAAAAAGGGTGGCACTGGCGGCTTGCCCGCCAGCGGCAAATCAGATAGTGCGTCCATGACGGTTGTAGCGATTGGGCGAAACGCCGGTCGCTATAGTCGCTGCGATTGCCGGCCAGGCCCTTGAGCCTCACATACGGCACGTCAACTCGCACTTGATTGTCGAGATTTGTTCCCGACAATAAACGTTGGCGGCTTACGCAATGTCGCCGCAACATTCCATTCACCAAGCCTCTCCGTCTATTCCGGCAGGCAGTAGCGGTCTCTCTAGTGGACGAATTACGGACGCGAATTTCCGAAGATCTCAGCGGGTTGCTCAAAGGAGAAATCCGCTGCGACCCGTTAACGGTCGCCATGTATTCCGGCGATGCGAGCCTGTACCAAATTGCCCCCGCCGGGGTCGCTTATCCCCGCGATCTGGAAGACGTCGTCACGCTGGCCAAGTACTCCGCCTCAACCGACACGCCGCTGGTCGCCCGCGGCGCGGGAACGGGATTGGCCGGCGAATCGCTTGGCCGCGGCATCCTTGTCGACTTCTCCAAACACATGCGGCATATCGAGATCGTCGACGACGAATCGGTCCGCGTGCAGCCGGGCGTGGTCTGTAACGAGTTGAATCGAAAGCTGCGTAAACACGGCCGTTATTTCCCGCCCGACCCATCAGGAGCCAGCGTGACGACCGTCGGCAGCATGTTGGCCCTGGACGCCGCCGGTTCACACTCGGTGAGGATCGGTTCGACTCGCGATCACGTGCGGCAATTGGAGGTCGTCCTCTCGGGCGGACACGTGATCGAGGTCGGCAACGAACCGTTGGCACGCTTTAGCGGACAGCCATCGGCACCCGCGCCGTTTCACTCGTCGGAAAGTCCCGCTGGACTCGACGCGGGCAGCGATGCACCGACTGTCAAGCGGACGCTGGTCAGTAAACTCGCAAAACTGCTTGAGGATAACCGCGAGCTGATCCGCGATCACCAACCACCCTTGATCCGCAACCGGTCGGGCTATTATTTGCGGGGCATACTTAGTGAGTCGCATTTGAATTTGACGCGGATGCTGGTCGGCTCCGAGGGAACGCTCGGGTTGTTTACGGCCGCTACACTGCACACGAGTCCGCTCCCGGCACATCGCGGGGTGGTCCTAATCGTGTTTGGGCAATTGGAGTCCGCACTGCGAGCCGTACAGGCCGTCGCTCCCCAGCAACCCAGCGCCTGCGACCTCTTGGACCGCCGGGTCCTTTCCCTCGCACGGGACGCCCATCCCCGATTCGCCGAGATGATCCCCGCCACCGGTGAAGCCGCATTGCTCGTCGAACAAACCGGCTTCACCCCGCAGCAAATCCGCGACCGCATTCGTATGGTCATCGCCGCCGTGCACGACCTGCCGGGCGTCAATGTCGTCACCCACGAAGCCTACGAGCCGGCCGACATCGATTTCCTGTGGTCGCTGCCCGAACGAGTCGTGCCGCTGCTGATGCGATTGCCAGGGCCGACGCACCCCCTGCCCTTCGTCGAGGACGTCGCCGTCCCTCCCGAAGCCCTTCAAGATTTCCTGGTTCGCGCGCAAAACGTCTTCAAAAAACATGAAGTCACGTCGTCGCTCTATGCCCACGCGGCCGCCGGTCAATTGCACATGCGACCGTTTTTAACCCTCCCCACCGCGGCGGATGCACAGCGGCTCGAAGAGATCGCCCGTGACTTGTATCAAGTCGTCTTCTCGGTCGGGGGTACCATCAGCGGCGAGCATGGTGACGGACTGTCGCGGACGTCCTTCCTCCGCTCGCAATACGGCGCCCTGTACGCAGTCTTTAAACAGATCAAACAGATTTTTGATCCGCACAACTTGATGAACCCCGGCAAGATCATCAGCGACGATCCGCACCTGACGATCAAAAACCTCCGCCCGCCGACGCAACCGCCGGAGAATCTTGTGCCGCTGCAGATGAATTGGAGTTGGGACCGTTTGGCCGAAGAGGCGGTCCGCTGCAATGGCTGCGGCGTTTGTCGCACGCAGGATGCCCACCAGCGGATGTGCCCGCTGTTCCGCACCAGCCACATGGAAGAGGCCAGCCCGCGGGCCAAGGCCAACCTGATGCGGCAAATCGCCGCCGGCACCCTCAACGCCGATCACATGGCAACACCCGAGTTCAAACGCGTCGCCGACCTGTGTTTCAATTGCAAACAGTGCGAACTCGAGTGCCCTACCAACGTCGACATTCCGCACCTGATGATCGAGGCCAAGGCCGCGCACGTTGCCGCGAATGGACTCTCACGGGCGGAGTGGTATTTGTCCCGCATGCATATCTTCGGCGGGGTGGGGAGCGCTGCATCGCTGGCGGTCAACTGGGCCATGCAAAATCCGCTGGCACGGTGGGTCTGCGAAAGTCTATTGGGGATCGCCCGCCAACGAAAACTGCCGTTGTTCGCCCGGCGTTCGTTTCTCAAGTCGCACAAGACGCTCACCCGCCATCCCCCCCGCGGCGGCAAGACCCGTGGTGTCGTCTATTTCGTCGATCACTACGCGAACTTTCATGACCCCGAATTGGGCCGGGCCTTTCTGGCCGTCCTGCGGCATAACGGCATCCCCGTGCATGCCCCAGCAGGACAACAGGTCTCCGGCATGGCGCTGATCTCCGCGGGGGATCTGGACGCCGCCCGGGAGATTGCGCTCGATAACATTCGCGAATTGGCCGACTTTGCCCGCGAGGGGATTCCGATCGTCTGCACCGAACCGACCGCCGCACTCTGCCTGAAACGGGAATACCCCGCCCTGCTCGATCACCCCGACCTACCGTTGATCTCCGAGCAAACCATCGAAGCCGGCCAGTTTTTGGCCAATTTGCACGATGACGGGGTACTAAAACTCGATTTTCAGCCGCTTGATTTGACCGTCGGCTATCACACGCCCTGCCATTTGAAGGCGCTCGGCTCACGCGTTCCACTGGCGGAATTGCTCGGTTTGATTCCCGATCTCAAGCTGCGTAAAATCAACGAAGGATGTTCCGGAATGGCGGGGACCTTCGGTTTGTCGGCCAACAATTTCCGCGAATCGCTGCGCATCGGCTGGGGGTTGATCAACCGGCTGCGGGAAGACGATCTGGACATCGGCGCCACCGAATGCAGCAGTTGCAAATTGCAGATGGAGCAGGGCGCACGGATTGCGACTTTACATCCCATCAAATTGCTCGCGCTCTCCTACGGACTGATGCCCGAACTGCGCGAAAAATTGAAGCCTCCCCAGAAATCGCTGGTTGTCACATGAAACTCGATGTCCGTCTGTTTGCCCGGGCCCGTGACCTCGCCGGGGCGGACCGGGTCAGTGTCCAGTTGCCGCCAGCGTGCACCGTGGCGGATCTCCGCACAGCGTTGGCCGCGCAACATCCCCAACTGGCGCCCCTCGCGCCGCACCTGTTGATCGCCATCGGCACCGACTATGCCGGCCCCGAAACCAAATTGTCCGACGGCGACGACGTCGCCTGTTTTCCGCCCGTCAGCGGTGGGTGATTACTTGCCTCGCATTAATTCTCTATCTATTTCGCACTTCGACCCTCACCCAGCCATGATTGAACTCACCCGCAACCCGATTGACTACACCGCCCTCACCGAATCGGTCCGCTCGAATCAAGCGGGCGCGGTCGTGTTGTTCCTCGGCACCGTGCGGGAGATGACCGCCGGCCGTCAGACCGAGGCGCTTGACTACGACGCCTATCCCGAAATGGCGCTCGCCAAACTCGCTGAATTGGAAACCGAGGCCCGCGACCGTTGGCCCGTCACCGGCGTCGCCCTGGTGCATCGCCTCGGGCATCTGGACTTGGGCGAGATCAGCGTCGCTGTCGCCGTCAGCTCCCCCCACCGCCCCGACGCCTTCGAAGCCGGCCGCCACCTCATCGACCGCCTCAAAGAAATCGTCCCCATCTGGAAGAAGGAAAACTACACCGACGGCACCACCGAATGGGTCCACCCCGGTGTCTAGCTGTGTCCAATTGCGGCCGAAAAACAATAAATAGCCACAGATTGAACACAGATTAAACACAGATCAACATAAATGAAGGCGGCATATGAGCTTTGCTCACAAGGGCAT
>CALFYU010000122.1 GCA_937952455.1 uncultured Planctomycetaceae bacterium | reverse complement strand
CTCGGTAACTCCCTGCTGTTTCCCTGGGTCTCTCCGGGGGTCGCCCTCGTTTTCTGGGGCAATATCAGGGTTCGGTGTTTTCTGTCCGATTACGTGATGATGCCCACCACGGAAGCGGCCAATCGATTGGCCGCAATACGAAACGGACGAAACGTCCGGCGAATCAGACCGCCCGACTTCTTGGCCTTCGGTGAAGCAGTCGCCGATTCCTCGGCCCGCGCCCGCTCGTAGGAAGGCTGCAATTCGGGAATGGACGCCAGCGGAGCGAACGACGTTTCATTCTCCCGCGCCGCACGTCCGTCAGCGCCAATGTGCCCGGTGCGAATCAGTTTTCGAATCTGTTCGGCCGTCCCGGAAATCCGCTGCACGTTGCCGTCTTCGCCGAGAAACACGACCTGCCACAGCGGCCCCTGCGAGGCCTGCGGCTTGTTTTCCGCGTCGGCGGAGCACCGCAAGTACCCGACGGCAGCCTTCGCGAACGCCTTGGCGGATCGCGGCCGTTTGGCGGGATCCTCGTGCATCGCCGCCTGAATCAGGTTCCGCGTCTGCTCGCTCAGCCCGGGAACAACTTTCTCCGGCGGCACGTAGTCGTTCCGCGATTTGCGGATCAATTGGTCAATCGCCGATTTCGCCTGGAACGGCGAAGTTCCGGTGACCATTTGATACAGCGTCACGCCCAATGCATAAATGTCCGCCGTGTGGCTGACGGTTTTGGCATCGCGAAACTGCTCCGGCGGAGCATATTGCATCGTGCCCAGAGCATGTCCGGCTTGAGTCAGTTCGTAGTCCATGTCCTCCTGTTTCGCCAGCCCCAAGTCGGCCAGGCGCGCGTTACCCTGGGAATCGAATAAGATGTTGCCCGGTTTAACATCGCGGTGCAGCAAACCTTGCTTGTGCAGTGCGTCCAAGGCTTTCGCCACGTCGTACGCAATCCGCAGTGCTTTTGACTCAGACAACCTCCCGCTGGTATTCAACACCGCTTTGAGGTTCTTGCCGGAGATATATTCCATGGCAATGAAGTGTTTTCCCTGGTCGCAGCCGACTTCATAGGCCGGCACGAGATTGGGGTGTGAGACTTCCATCGCCAGTTTGGCTTCCTGGTAGAACCGCACGAGGATCCGCTCGTTTTCCGCCAGATGTTCGTGCAAAATCTTCAGCGCCACGATCGAACCGTCGGCGGCGCGGGCACGGTGGACGTGCCCCATAGCCCCCCGGCCGACTTCGGCAATCAATTCGTAACCGCCCACATTGTCACAGAACCCGCCCAGCAATTTCGCGAATTCCTCCATCGATTGCGGACGCTCCTTCGGTTCCGCCGAGAGAGACTGCTGAATGGCCTGCGCCACTCCGGGAGTCAGATCTTTGACGAATTCCTGTGGAGGGTGATACGTGTTGGACCGCTTATTTTGCAGCAGCGACAGGCGTCCGGATCCGGCAAAAGGAGCAACGCCGGTCACCATCGTGTACAGCAAGGCGCCAAGGGCGTAAACGTCCGAGCGCTCGTCGCCACAATTCGAGCGGCGCAGTTGTTCCGGCGCGAGATACCGCGCGATGTTCGTTTCCGCCGTGCGACGCGAAGTTTGTTCGTCGATTGCGTCCGGCTTCGTGAAGCCGTAGCCGATCAGCTTCGCCTTTCCGCCGGTCGTCACTAACACGTTGTCTGGATGAATGTTGCGGTGCAACAGCCCGGCCGCATGGCAGGTTGAGAGCGCATCCGCCAGATGCAGCACGATCCGCACCGCCTGTTTTTCGCTAAAACGCTTCTGTTTTTTGATGAGACGGCGGAGCGGCTGGCCGCTGACGTATTCCATCGCCACGACGTCACATCCGCCGGCACTGGCCACTTCGACCACCTCGGCGAGATGCGGATGTTTGATCTGCATCGCAATTTTGGCGTCGCGCTGCAGGCGTTCGGCCCATTCTGCCGTTCTTTTGGCGCGGTCGGTGATGACCTTCAGTGCCATCCGGCGGCCCTGGTCATCATGTGCCCGGTAAACTACAAGCCCGGCGCCGCGGGATTTGATGCTCCGTAGCCGGTAGCCCGCCATGTCGCCCAATTGTGACGTCCAGAGGGTGCTGTGTTTGCTTTGTGGGGAACGCATCTCTTTTTGCATATCGAACACTGCGGCCTCGTCGGGTGACTGCATCGCCGGTTTGACTGTTGTCTGCATGGAACGGATCTCCTGAGGTGGTTTTCGTTACCCCCTTGGATCGGAATTCATCGAGAAAAGCGGACATTCCTCCGGAGATTTTTCTGTTGTCGAAGCAAATCAACGACTTACGGCATACTGACCGACGCCGGACCAGGCGGGAACGAATTGCAAAAAAAGCCGCATTTCTGGTGTCCGGTTTTTTCAAGCAATCGTGATCCCGTAGTGAAGGGGCGCCCCGTGGACACCTTCGGCGTCGGATCAACAAACACCCAAATCAGGGCACGGCTTACTTAAGGGCTTCACATGCGAGACAACAGCCACACATCGCGGAGCAGCGACTCAATTCCTGCGGCCGACTTCGAACAGTCATCTCGGCATTTCGGCGAAAACGGACCGCACGCGGACAGCTCCAAGTCCTCGATTGCGGAATTGTTGCGGCCCGAGACGCGGGAGTCGTTTCGCGCCCGCAAGAACAGCCAAGCCTCGGCAGACGAGTACTCGCAGCCGTATTCCACGAACAGCGAGCGCCAAGATGCCTCATCGTCCTCATCCGTGGTTGAGCCGTCCTCGGTCAGCTCCGTAGCGGAAAGGGAGGTTCGACCGGTTGACCGTGCCAATCAAATGATTGAACAACTGACCCGTTCCATGAAGGCCTCGTCGCAGTCGCAAGCCAAGCCGGCTCGCGTCGCGCCACCGATGGCAACGCCGGTCGCAGCTCCGCAACCGGTGCCCGGTGCGCCGCTTCCGCAGCACGCTGATTACGAAGTCCTTCGCGAACTGAGCCGCAGCCAATCGGCCGTGGTCTACGAGGCCTACGACCGGTCGCTGCGACGTTATGTCGCCATCAAACAACTCAACGAACAACTGCGGGCCGACGCCCGCCAAAGCGAGCTGTTCTGGAACGAAGCCCGGTTTCTCGCCGGCTTCGTCCACGAAAACGTGTGTCGCGTCTACTCGGTGAATGAACAACAAGCCTGGATCATCATGGAAATGATGAACGGCAGCGTCGACCGCCGGCTGGCGGAAGGCCCGCTGCCCAGCGACCTGGTCCGCAGCATCTTGCGGCAAGCGCTGCAGGGACTGAAATACTTGCACGAACAAGGCAAGCTGCACGGCGAGATCAAACCCTCCAAGTTGCTGTTGGACGACGACGGGTGCATCAAACTGAGTGCCTCCGCCGGATTCTCCATCGGCGGAGAGTTTCGCCGTCCCAGCGGGGCGCAGAAATACGTCGCGCCGGAATTGCTGCGTCCCGAGGTTTTCGGCGACGTCGGCCCGGGGGTCGATCTGTATTGCCTCGGCCTGACGGCATTGGAACTACTGATGGGCGACCGGTTTCCCAGCGCCTTCAAAGGAGTTCAGGATATTGAGGACGATATGGCGTGGGTCCGTTGGCATTGCTCGGCCAGCGAGACGCTCCCGCCGCTGGAGCAACTGATCCCGAATCTGCCGGCCGACCTGGCAACGACGCTCACTCGGATGCTCGCGAACCCGGTTTCGGAGCGATATTCCTCAGCCGAAGCGGCGCTCAAAGACCTTGAGGAAAAGCCGCTGATCCTGGTGGACGTTCCGCAATCCGAGACGCCGCGGCGCGAGAATACTCCCGCACCGGTCCAAATCGGAGCACGGCCGAATCTCAATCCGACGGGGTGGCCCACGAAGGACCAGTCGACGAAGAAAAAGTCGCTGTCCGAACAATTCTCACAACTGAGTGACCCCGCATTTTGGCAAGAACTCCGTAAGAACCGCAAGTTTCTCTACGTGGTGCTGGGGGTCATCGTGTTGTTGATGTTTTTTGTTACAACTAGCGGATCGGGGAGAAAAGGCGCCGCGAAAATTGTGAACGTCGCCGTCAAGTCGACCCCCGCGGGCGCTCAAATGTTTCTGGATGGAAAACCGCTGGGCGTCATCGCCCCGCAGACCATCGAACTGGAACCGGGCAAGCATACGCTGCGTGCCGAACTGGCGGGATTTACGTCGGCGGAGAAAACCATCGATGTTAAGTCGAGCGACGATCAGTTGCGGCTGCACTTTGAACTGACTCCGGCTCCCAAAAAATCGACCGACGAGAATTCCAAGAAAACCGAACGGCCCGTGGTCGTTAAAGTGGATCCACCAAGAATTGAGGAGGACAAACCGAAGCTGAAGATTGATCGCATTCCGCCGACACAACCGCCGACGGAACCCAAGGTCGAAGAACAGCCCAAGCCGGACGTTCGTGAATTTAGGCGAGAAATCGCGGCCGATTTCGCCACCTATGCGCCTCGGCTGATCAGTGAGCGTCTGGACCGCGAGACATATCTGACGCACGTCCAGGCCATATTAAGCGACGCTTGGGAAACCGAAAACGCCTTCCAGGCGTGCGAAACGGCCGAAAAACATTTGGACGCGGCCCGGTATATCAATCGGAATGCCCCTTGGGCCTACTATGCCTACGGGTTGCTGTTGTCGAAGAACAAGCAAAGTACCGAGGCCCTGGCGCAGTTCGAAGTCGCGGCGGAACAGTCGCTGAAACACCGAATTCCGCTGTTTGCCCCGTTGCGTGAGGTGATTCGCCACCGGACGTTGAATAATGATTTCGCACCGGCCGTCCGCGACTCGCTCCGCCTGACGCAGGCCGTGATGGATTTTGCGGACGCGGGAGAATTGGGGAACGATACGGCGGCAACGCTCGCGTCGAACGTCGACTTCGTGGGCCGCATCATGGGGTTCGTTAAAGGTCCGGCACTGGACCGGGCACGGACAACTGTTGATGTCGCCGCCTGGGAGAGTCACTTAAAGAGCATATTGCCCAGCGACCAGTGGGTGATCTATACCGAAGCCGGCGAAGAGGTGCTGAAGCAATACGCCGATCAACTCGCCCTTAAGGAAGAGCGGGAAAAGGAATTCCAGGACCGCGTTCAAGAAATGCGGGACAGCGGCGAAACCCGGTCCGTCCAGTTTGCCAGCAAAGTGCAGGGGAACCGCAGCCGCGATCGGACGCACTCGCGGACGAGTACACCCTTGACGAAAGTCCCGGGTGAAGAGAATCGAAATCCGCAACAACAGGGGCAATTCAACTCGCAACAAAACGGAGTGGGATCGCAACAGTCCACGACGATTCAGCAAAACAACAGCGAGACGCCCAGCATTTGGATGAACATCGTGCGGAAGAACAAGCGGACGGTGGATTGGTCGAAGGACTATGAATCGACGAAACACCTTGATCCGTCGCAGCCGCAGATTCGCGAACCGTACATTCTGCGGACCTACCTCCCGGAGGATTTCGAACTCCGCCGGTTGGTATTCCTGACTGACCTGACGCAAGCACCGTCGGAACCGCAGTCATAACGACCGCGAAGTGCTTCTGCACCAAAAACAACACGGGCAGGTGATCCTGCCCGTGTTTTTCTTTTTTCATGCGTCTCCGCACCAACCGCTACCTAAAAGAACATGCGGTATTCGAAGCGGAAGATGTCTTG
>CALFYU010000121.1 GCA_937952455.1 uncultured Planctomycetaceae bacterium | reverse complement strand
AAATATTCGATTTCGATCTTTTTGTTCAATTCTATTTCTATCGCCTTTTTGTTTTTCTCGGGCGTTGTCGGCTTTTGATTTTTACCGGCTTCGGGATGACATTGATTGTGGATGTCCGCTAGAAATGCCGAAATCTGTTCGTGAATGCGCCCTGTCTGTCGAATCAACAGAATGCCCGGCAGTATCGCTTCATGCTGCTGGGCAACCTTACGTTCAGCGTCTTCCTTTTCAGCCTTCTTTTCGACCTTCGGTCGAAAATTTGAAATCACGCCCGGCCCGCCAACATCCTCCCACGTGTCCGGCGCGACGCAGTTCGTGATCACAGCGCTCAATGCATCGCGATCAATTGCCTTCGCCGGCAGATCCAACAGTTCTCCCAGGTTGTAAGCGCGAGTTTCCAGAATCTCTTCCGCAGCGCGTTTCGTGGTAATCTTCAACACGTCGTCATCGATCACCGCTTCCAATTGCAGCGGCTCTAAAGTCATCCGCAATGCAAATTCGGCCGTCACCCCTTTCAACTGTAGGTTCACCGGCGTATCGGGCGAAATGCCTTCGTCGTTGAGCGATACCTCGTCGATCACCACATTGACGTCATGCAACTTCGCAAAGAACTGTGCGACGTCGGTCAGCGGTACGTCGATGTAGTCCACTTCCGTCTTCTCTTTGAGCGCACGCTCAATCCGCTCGCGCTCGGTCGGCGGTTGCTCTTTTGCCTCGGTCGCGACCGCCGGTGTCGCATCTGTTGCTATCTCGTCCTCAGCCACCGACACCGACCCCACCGCCGCCAGCAGCACAGCCAGACAAACACCAACCGTCATCAACACCGTCGTCCGCCGGCTCAAACCGCGGCGATTGCGGCGGGGGTCCAACAGCAGTCCGATTCGCTGCGACAATTGACCCCGCCGCGCCATCGCCGGCGCCGGGTGCAGCGATTCTCCGGCGATTTGTTTGGCGACCGTCAGCAATTGCTCCGCATACGTCGTCGCCGGCATTCCGGCGGCCAGCACGACGTCGTCCGCCGCCCGGTCGCTCTCCTTGCGGACTTCGCGCCCGATGAGCCAAACCAGCGGATGAAACCAATACACCACGCACGCCGCCTGAACCAACATCTGCGACGCCCAATCTTGGCGTTGAATATGCGCCAGCTCATGCAGCAATACCGCTCGGCGGCAGTCGTCCGTCCACCGGCGGCAATCCGCCGGCAGCAAGATCACCGGCCGCAAGAGCCCCCACGTCATCGGCGAAATCCCGCGGTCACACACCCGCAAATCGACCCGCCGCGCCACGCCCAAATCCTCCTGCACCTGTGACAACAGACCCTGCCACGCAGCGACGAGCACGATGGTGACGCGGATGGTAACGTCAACCAGAAATTCCGCCGCAAAGCTGTCGACGGCCAACCAACGATACGATTGCGTGAGCGTGTTCATGGTTTTTCCCCTTGTTTGGCGTGCTCGATCATTTGAGCGAGCTGGTCGAGTTCCTGTTGGGAGAGTTTGGCCGAAGAGATGTCGATCAGCGTGGCCATCGCTTTTTCCGCCGAGCCGTCGAAGAAGGTGGTGACGACTTGTTTCAGGGCGGAGCGCCGCGCTTTTTCGGCCGAGAGAGTCGGCGAATAGACATAACGCGGGCCGTCTTGTTTGTGCTTGAGATGTCCTTTTTCCAAGAGCACGCGGAGCAGCGTGCGGACGGTGGAATAGCTGGGGGGGTCGGCGAGTTCGCCGCGAATTTCGGCGGCGGTCGACGGGCCGCGGCGATAGACGATGTCCATGATCTGGCGTTCCCGCCGGCTGAGCTGCGCGAGTGATTTGCGTGGCATGGCAATCCCTTTCCGCCGTCCATTGTGTGTATTTTTTAACACCAATGGACGTCAACTTACCGCCGGCCAATGCGGGTGTCAATAGGGGTGTGTAAAAATACGCGCATCCGGCGTGCGGTCAGGTCGGTGACCCCCCGGCGGAGCCGGGGGCCGGGGGGCAATGGAATATCCCCATGTAGGTATACGAGAATTTTTCGTGTTGACGACTATCTACCGAGGTAGTAGCATGGCATCTACCTTGGTAGTAGACAGGAGGCTCCCGTGCGATGAACCAGCCCAATCACCAGCTCGCCGCTCTGCAACTCGCCATCATGCGGGTCCTCTGGGAACGGGGCGAAGCGACCGTTGCCGACGTCCGCCAGGAACTGCACGACGACCGTCCGCTGGCCTATACCACAATCGCCACCATGCTGGCCAAGATGGAACGTAAGGGATACGTCAGGCATCGCACCGAGGGACGCGCGCATATCTACCGGCCGAACATCGATCAGGAGCAAGTCAGCCGCTCGATGGTCACCGACCTGGCCGATCGGCTATTTGCCGGTGACGTGACGCAAATGGTCGCGCACTTGCTCGACGGCTGCGACGTCGATGCGGAGGAACTGGCCCGACTCAAAGCGCTGATTCGCGCCCGTGAAAAGGAGGATCGCGATGCCCGCTGACCTGGCTCACTATGCGGCCCCCGTGTTGGCCCTGCTGGCGACTTACCTGCTGCACTCCACCTGTCTGTTGGCCGGCGTGGGACTCTACTTTTGTTGCCACCGCACCGCCGGGCCGGCATTGCGGAGCGGCTTGTGGAAACTCGCCGCCACGGCTGGATTCCTCACCGCCCCGCTGGCGCTCTATGCCGTCACCGCACCACCGGTTGACGATGCGATCAGTTCAGTTGCGACTCAGGAGCCAACACCCGACCACCCCTCAATTTTTATCGCGTCCCCGATGGACGTTCCATCAATGGAATCATCCGCCGCCGTCGAACTGTTCGATGCCGGTGACGCTGTGGACCTCTCGGCACCGATCGACGAATGGCCGGTCGCCGACGAATTAGATGACATTGGTATCCGCCAAGGCAACATGGCAGCAGAAATCGCCGCTCCAGTTTCAGCAGAACCTGTTGCCAGACCCCGTGATGCCGCTCGCATGCCCCTGCATTGGGAACCGAAGATTGTCGTTGGCGCGAGCGCGGTCGCGACCCTGTTTCTGCTGTGGGGACTTTCGCGATTATGTGGACAGAGTATGTGGCTGCGGCGGCGGTTTGACGATTGCCGTCCATTGTTATCCGGTCCCGCTGCAGAGGAATTGGCCGAACTCGTGCGGCAACAGCGAACTCGCGTGCGTGTCCAGCTGTTGTCGTCGGCGCACTACTCCGAGCCGGCGGCATTCGGATTATGGCGGTGGCAAATTGTGCTCCCCGATCGGGCGGAGGCCGAATTGTCCCGTGCGGAATTGCGGTCGCTATTAGCGCACGAACTGGCGCATTTGGTGCGGCGCGATATCTGGTGGCTGTGCATCGGGCGGCTGTTGTGCACGGCGTTCGCTTATCAGCCGCTCAACTTCTGGGCGCGGCGGCAGTGGCAGCGGGCGGCGGAGTTTCTGTGCGATGAATGGGCCGTCAGCCGCACGGGGGACCGCTTCGCGCTGGCGAACTGTTTGACGACCGTCGCCGGTTGGCGGATCGGCACGAATTCCTGGTCCGCATCACTGGCCGCCACCGGGCACCGCTCGTCACTGTCCGAACGCGTCGAACATCTCGTCGACAATTCCAGCGACGATTCCCCAGCGTCGCGTCTCAGCTCGCTATCGCTGTCGCTGGTCGCCTTAGCAGTTGTGATCGGTCTGATCACCAACGGCCCGACAGCGACGTTTGCCCTACCCACCGCCGAGTTGCCCAGCATTGAACCAGCCACACAGTTCGCCGACCGTGACGCAGCCGCGGAGCTGGAAATGAACGCCGACGTCGAATTCACCGAAGTCCCCCTCATCGAGCCGGCACAAACCGACGTCGAAGCATTGCGAAGCGAACTCGCCGCCCTGCACCGAGAACTTGACGACTTCCAGCGTCTGCTCGCCCAAACGAGTGCGCATTCGCGGCTCAAACAATACCCCGCACGAATCCGCCGCCGCATCGCCGGCCTGGAAACACAACTCGACGAAATCGAACACCCGACATCCAACACTCCACCAGCCCCCGGCTCCGCCGGGGGGGCAAACCACAATCGACAATCCCACCCCACCCCGGAAACCAATTCCAACCCACTCGCCCATGTTGAAATCGAGGAGACAAACCCATGACCCGCTTATTTCACTTGATGCTCACGTTGATCGTGCTGTTCGCCATCGCCACGGCCGGTTGGCTGGCTAGCGGCGCTGCGGCTGACGACGAACCTGTGCCGACGGCTGACGCATCCGACACCGATGACATATTGGAACACAACATCGATGTGGAGTTTATCGAAGCCGATCCGCAACTTGAGAAGTTAGTTCCGGTGATTCGATCGCAGGACGAAGTTGCCGTCCCCGAGGACGACCCATTCCATGAGCCTGAGATACGTGAAGTTTCGCCCAGCCCCGACCTCAAACAACAGATCGAACAGTTGCGGCGGCAGGCGGACGAGTTAATGAAAACCGGCCGCAAGGCGCTGGCCCAACAAATCCGCGCCAACGCCGAGCAACTGGCGGCGGCCTTGGCGGCCGAGCAAGGCGATTTGCCGCAAATTGAGGTGGAAGTGGAAGAGGAGGAACTCGCTCGCCCGGCTCGCGATGAGGTCGATCAGTTGATCGATAAGCTAATTGATCACGAACCGGAAATGGTCGAACTGCTTGTCGAAGTCGAGAAAATCAAAGATAAGATCGGTCAATATGAACTGTCGCTGAAGAACCCGGAGTCCAACCCCGCGCTCAAATCGGCCCGTCGCGAGCGCTTGGAGATGCTGAAGAGAATCAACAGGCTCCGCCGCGAATTGCGACCGGCGATTGAAGAAAGGATTCGCGACAGCCGCGCAGCGGCAGGCGGATTCAACGCGGCACTTCGAGAGGTAGAGAAACAGAATCAATATTGGCGAGAGCAGGGAAATCTTGAACCCGAGATACGGGAACTCCAGCATAAGATCGAACATCTCCGCCGCGCAGCTGAAAATCTTCAGGAAGCGGGTTTACACGATCAGGCCAATGAGTTGCGTCGCCAGGCCGAAGAAATCCACGCTGACCTTAATGTACAGTTAAAAATACGCAATGATCGCCTGCGACGGCAGCGACAGGAACTAGAACTACACCGTGCTAAGCGACGTCTCGCAAACGAACAACAAGAATGGATCGAGAAACGCCGACACGGCAACGTCGCTGAAACCCTCATCGACCTCCGCCAGGAGGTCCGCCAACTCCGCAACGAAATCCGTGAAATGCACCAACTGCTCGAACAACACATTCAAAAGCGCGGCGGCAAAGAGGTGCACGAAGAGGAGGAAGAAGTGATCGAGCGTCAGTCGGTGCCTGACCGTGAGGAGGTCGAGGAGGTCGTCGACGAGGAAGCGGGAGACCTTTCTCCCGGCTCCGTTCCCGACGAGACGGAACTCGAACCTTACGATCCGCCGGACGTCAGGCCTCGTCAATAAGATGTGGAAGACATAGCGCAAGTCTTCACGCCGCGCGGTATAAATAACGGCGTCCGGTAAAGAACCGGGCACCGTTTTTTCGTGTAGGAACTCCCATGATACGCTCAACCGTTCACAGTGGACTATTGACCGCACTATTGTTGCTGGTGCCGGCCCCCCTTCCCGCCGAGCCGCCCACGCCCGAACAGCGCCGCGTCGATGTCGCCATCAATCGCGCGCTGGAGTATCTCGCCAAGACTCAAAAAACTGACGGCTGCTGGGAATCGGACGCCTACGGCGAATCGACGGCGACGACGTCACTGGGAGTGATGGCGTTTCTGGCGGCCGGACACGTGCCGGGCGAAGGGCCCTATGCCGACAACATCGACCGCGGCATCGGGTGGGTCATCGACCACCAGCGAACGGGGCAATACGACGCGGGACTGATCGCCTATCGCACCAGCCACGGCCCGATGTACAGCCACGGCGTAAGCACGCTGATGCTGGCTGAAGTGGCCGGCATGGTCTCCAAAGAACAGGCGAAACCAGTCCGCGCCGCTTTGGAAAAAGCAGTCCGCGTGATCCTCAACGCACAAAACGTCCCCAAGTCGGAGCGAAACACCGGCGGCTGGCGGTATCAAATTCGCAGCAGCGACAGCGACCTGAGCGTCAGCGGTTGGCAGTTGTTGGCGCTGCGAGCGGCGAAGAACCTGGGCTGCGACGTCCCGGCGGAGAACATCGACCGCGCCGTCGCCTATATCAAACGCTGCAGCAGCGCCACCGAGCGGGGTTTCGCCTATCAACCGGGCGGTAGCGTGACGTCGGTCCGCACCGGCACGGGCATTTTGGCCCTGGAAATCTGCGGCGAACACCACAGCGAAGAGGCGCTCCGCGGCGCCGAATACCTGCTTGAAAACCCGCTCAATTACGACGAGACCTATTACTTTTACGGCGTCTATTATTGCGGCGTGGGCATGTTCCAGATGGGGGGCAAATACTGGACGACAATGCGGGACCAAATCCGCGATGTGCTTCTGGAAAAACAATCCGCCGACGGCAGTTGGACCGCCGGCAACGGCAGCGAAAAACGCATCGGCCGCGTCTACACCACGACGCTGGCAGTGCTGTCGCTGGCGGTGGAGTATCAGTATTTGCCGATTTACCAGCGGTGATGGGGGGGGAATATCGAATTGAAGCGAAAACTGCCCACCGATGTTGTTTCGTCACTGCCACCAATATTTAACTTCAATCGTCTGTGGGCTCCACGTTCTGAACGTCGCACGCACTTACCGGAAAACACTGCCCATCATCCTGCACAAACGTTTCGAAGTTGACGATCTCGCCGACCGCGCGCTGGTCGGAACTCGCGAAGCAGCGCCAACCACCCTTCGGGAGCGTACTGGTAAGCAAAAAACCGTTGGCCTGCCGGCGTTTCCAATTGCCAAAATCGAGCCAATAAAAGTCCGCTATCCGGCCGCTGGGGACCGTCAGGACTCTGCGATTTATGTTTGTAGACCTTTTTCTGTTGCTCAAGCGCGGTCTCGTTTGGTTTCGCCTCAATGTAGACGCATCGGGCCCTTTGCGGGTACGTTCCCGGCACGTGTTCGCGTTTTTCACCGCACCCGTAATCTCGTTCTGCAAGCGGAATGTCGATCTGCCAGGTCATCAACAGGGGACTGAGTTCCTCGGCCGATTCACAGGTAATGATTTTCATTGTCTGTTTCCAACTTTCGGGAACCCGCTCCCGCTGACCGCGGTCGGTAACGATGACCACCCTCGGCAAGATGATGCTCATGTCACCCGCGCGGGACACCTCAAACATCAATCTTGCAATAGCGGGCGTTAGGTCATCAAAGTCGAACTCTGCCCGAGCAGGCCATACGTCGGATGAATAATAGGGAAACCGAAGGGAAAGTGGCGGCCACTCCTCGTTGTCCACGAATTGACTGTGCGAGTCACGTTCGGCCTCCATGTGCAGTCGACAAATGTCTTCCAACTCGTTTAAGACGCTGGGATGTTTGGGGATTTCATTACCCGCGGCATCGAATCGATATAGCCAAATCTCCTCGGGTTCTTTCGTAATCTCCACTACTTCATTTTCCACCGGATCCCAGCGATACTGTTTCACTTCCGGTGACGGCGCGGGTACCTCGAGGTTCGGGGGGCTTCCGGCCGTCCAATCCGCGATCATCTGATCCCTATAGTTCGCATGCATGCGGAAGCAGCTTTGCAACAGTCGTTCGAGTTCCGCTGGCGAACGGCACAAGGGAGACGCCTGTTCCGATTGCCAATCTTCTTCCGGCAAGTGCGTTCGCTGCGAGGAGTTCATGACAATAGCCTCGTAGTCACCACCTTCAGTCAACACAACCATGTCCCCGGACACAGCCACGTCAAAAATGACGCGCAGCGTCAGCGGATCAAGGTCGACGATGGGGAAGAAGGCATAGTCGGCATGAATTCTGGCTGTACCGCCCGGTAAGTCCACGAGGACCTGCTCGTCGGTCACGTCGATACCCACGTCGGAAACTCGCGCCTTGCGAAGCGAGCCGCGCATGACATCGGCCAAACGCCGTAGGATCGCAGGCACTCGAACGTTCTCGGGTTCGTCGTCAAACGTGGCTAATATCAGTTCGATACTCATGGCGGTAAAGTATCACGATTTGCCGATTTGCCGGCGGTGAGGGTGGCGCGATCAGATCGAGTGTCCACATGAAAGATTGACCGCTAAACGTATCGCTCATCGGGGAACTGTGGTTTCGCCCCTGCCGTCCACGATTAAAGCTCATCCTCTCGAAATTCGCTGAAATCTTCCTCGAAGTCGTCAACTGCTGCATCGGGATCGTACTCGTCGACAATGTCCTCTATCCCTTCGCAGAGGCGAAACGACATCAGTATTCCGAGCCAGCGTTCCTTCCAGACCTCGGCGCGATCGGGGGCGTTGAATATGAAGTCAACTCTCCCGTCGCCAAGAATGGCCTTTGCGCGAAAGACGGAAAAGGCCTGTCCGTCGGGAAGCACCGTTTCTGATGTGACGTGATAACAGTGATACCCGTCCTGCAAGGTGATCGGGCCGTCAAACAACTGCACAACAGCGGCTGGAAAAGGATCATCGGGAATTCCAAATGGTGACCATGTCGGTCGCCCCCTAGTGGACGCGAATTCGTCAAGATACCTTTCGATTCCCTGATCGACGGCTGCCTCGTGGGTGCGAGAATAAGTCACATCCGCGTCCAACGGATACTTCTCCGACGAGGAATTGGCGTGAAGGCAGTATCCATGGTGAGTTGTCCCATGACGAATTTCATCGAGTTCCGGTGGGAAATCACAGAGAAATGGACGCTCATCGGAGTCAAACGGTCCGTCAACGTAATACGGTTTCATTTCACTTCCTGAAGATTCTTCCGGGAATCGGGACGACGAGGAACGCGGCTCCGTTCTTGTTCTTGAGTTGCCGTCTTACGAACCAGTTTCCGAAGTAGAGTGAGCCCTGCGTATGGTTTTGAATGGGATCCACCCATTCTACGGATGACACGTCCACGTCGGCTTCTCGTGTAGCGTTGAAGGGAAATTCATGCATCTCTTTGCCGTTAACTGCTTTTTTCGCATGCTTTGCGCCCAGCGCAAGTCGCAGTTTCTTCTTTTCTCCTGCGTCCTTCTTTCTGTAGTGCAGCATATAGTGAATGGGTTTGGCTGTCAGGTGCTTAACGTCGAGGGCGTATGGCTCAGGCCACAAGGCCTCGACATCGAAAAACACTGGTAGTTTGTCGTCTCGTCGTCCAGTTTTTCGTCTCGTTTTCTTGATCTCTTTTCCGATAGGTTTTGCGTTCGTTTTCAGTAATTTTCCCAGCTCTTTGATTTTCTTACTTTGCGATATCTTAATCATCGCTTCACCCTCGGCCTCGATAAGCGCTTCAGCAAGCCCTAGTTCCGCCAAAGCCTCCCAGCCAAGGGCATCGCGGATGACCTCACCCGCTACGATCATAAGTCCAAAAGCCATCAGCGTCGCCTTGGCTCCGTACTCGAGGTCGTGCTGCGCCTTCGACACTTGTACATCAGCTGTTGCTGTGGAAGCGAATGCCATTTGTATTATGAGTGCATATTCTCCGGTCGGGTCGATATTCGTCACAGGATCGTCGTGTGTGTACGCATACTTGTGCAAACTCTGCGGATCTTTCAGATTCCCCGCGAACGGGTCCAAATTGCTAAATCGGCCGGTGGTGGGGTCGTACATCTGCGGCGCTCCTGCTGATTAGATGGGGTCACTCGCGAGGGGAATTGACGGAACTTCGTTGCTGCGTATTTACGAATTGCATCACGGCGGACGTGATAGGTTCGCCAAGAGACGCATGCGCACCGCTTGCTCCGCCATTTTTAAAACGGCCGCGGTCTTCGGATCGACGTAGGGGGTGTCAACGTCGGTCTGAAAACGTTCCGCCCGACGGCGGCGGCGCGGCTCCCAGGGGAAACGCGCCCGCCGTCCCCGCAGACGCAACTCGATCATGTGGCAAAACTGTTGCCCGGTCAGGTCCCACGGCGCGAGTACTGCATCGAGATGTTGCTGATTGCACTCTTTTGCAAACCAGGCGTAGACGTCATTGTGCGGCGCCAAGCGACACGCCGCCGCATACGTGGCCCATGCCGGTCCGTACATCCGGTGTGCCTCGAACACCTGAGCGCGTTGAATCAAAAACGACGCTACCTCTTCCGCCGGTGTCAGCGAACGCAAATACAATGGGATGCGGCGCTGTCGCTCTTGGACGTGCCACTCGGGCAACCAGCGCAGAGGTGATTCGTAGTAATGCTCATCGTCGTGACTGTCGAAGTCGCCGTTGAACTCGATATTGCGCCGTTCGCGCCACGGCGGAATGCGGTGGTCAGGGGCATCCCAGCGGCAAAACACATGTCCGGGCGAGTGGACCAACCGCAGCGGATAACCCAGCCGCCGTCCCACCGCTACCAACAGCACTGGCAACGACGAACAGGTCCCGTGCCGCTCCGGGCCGAGCAAGCCAAACAGAAAATGCCGGCTCGTCTTCGTCCAGTCCGCTGCTGATCGATGATCTCGTTCGTCGGCACAATATTTGATGCCTAACGTATGTTGCAGAAACCGAGCCAGACACAGCATCCGCCACAACGGCTGTGAGTGCTCGAGTTCGCCGGCATGTTCCTCGAAGAACGACCAGCGTTCTTCGGTATGCATCGCGACTTGATAGGCAAGGCGATCCAACAGCTGCGTAAGGCCGTCAACGTCCACCGGCGGAGTGCCCGGCAATTGTGACGAGCACAGCAAGTTCGCGCGGGCGATATCGACACTGCCTAAATCAGCCGACGGAACTGCGAGCAATTGGGCCAGCGATGCAGGCCGAGCAGGGGCGGACGCAACGAGCATGAGCGCAGACCTAGTTCGGAAGACGGAGCGAGATTGGATCTAGTTCATTACAACGCCTGCGGGGCCAATTGTGCCCCGATTAGATCTCGAATTCAACAAAATTCGTGGAGAAAATCTGAGCGGGGCGAAAATCTCTCAATCGGGTTCGCCAAGCGGGCGAATCGCCCCGCCACTGACGCGCATTGACCCTACCGCCGGCCCGTCGCTAGAATTGACGTTTGTCGCATTGAGGCGGGGCTTGTGCCGTTTTTTCTGCTGGGAGTGCACCGGGGATCTTTCGAGCGTCGGGAGGCGATGGCGGTGGGGGTGCTCAAAATGCTCGAGGGGGACGTCCCCGGGCGAATTGTTGTACTCAATCATGAAAAGATGGTGCTCGGTCGCCATCCCAACTGCGAGATTGTCCTGGACAATGCCGCCGTCAGCCGCCGCCATGCGCAGTTTCTGGAAAACCACGGCACCTATTTCGTCGAGGACCTGCAGAGCCGCAACGGCACGATCGTCAACGGCGAACGGATCGAAGGCCGTACGCAACTGCACGATACCGATCTGGTGAAAATCTGTAACGTCGTGCTGCGGTTTCATGCGGTCATGCCGCAGGCAAGTGAAGCCGGTGCGGGAACCACCACGCTCCCCGGCGATACGCATCATCTCAGTCCCGACACCGCCCAGGTCACGCAACTCGACGGGAAGACCACCGCGGATGATTTGCCGCCGGTAAAGATGGACGATTCCAACGCCGCCGTGATATCGTCGATGGACGCCTCATCGATCACGCACATTAGCCTCAAGATCCAACCGGAAGCGAAATTGGCAGCGGTGCTGGCGATTAGCCGCGAACTCGGCTCGGCGATCGAAGTCAGCGAAGTGCTGCCGCGGATTCTCGACACGTTGTTTCAAATCTTCCCGCAAGCCGATCGCGGAGTGGTGCTATTGCGGGAAAGCGACAGTGACAAACTGGTGGTCAAAGCAGCCAAAGCCCGGCACAAACACAACGACGACACCGTCGAGATCAGCCAAACGATCATTCAAAAGGCGGTGGACACCGGGCAGGCTTTTCTGAGTGCCGACGCGGGGACCGACAAGCGGTTCGACAGCAGCGAAAGCATCTCGAATTTTCGCATCCGTTCGCTGATGTGCGCGCCGCTCGTCGGCCAGGACGGCAGCGTGATGGGGGTGATTCAGGTCGATTCCAAAACCTCCGCGCCCGGTTTTATCGCCGAAGATTTGGAGATTCTGATCACCGTCGCCTGTCAGGCGGCCGGCGTCGTCGAAAAGGCGATGCTGTTTGAGCGGGCCGAAACGCTTCGCGATCTGGAACGGGAACTCGATTTCGCCACGCAGATTCAATTGGGGTTCCTACCGACCGAGCGTCCGCAGGTCGCCGGGTATGAATTCTTTCACTATTACGAAGCGGCGCAGAGCGTCGGCGGCGACTTTTTCGACTACGTGATGTTGGGGGGAGGCAAGGTCGCCATTACCCTGGGCGACGTGGCGGGGAAGGGGGTTCCAGCGGCGCTGATGATGGCGCGGCTGTATGCCGACGCACGCTATCACCTGTTGATGGAAGAGACCGCCGGCGGCGCTTTGGCCAAGCTCAATGACGACGTCGTCCGCGGCGGGCACGGGCATCGCTTCGTCACCTATGCCGGTGCGATTCTGGACCCCCACACGCATACGCTCACGCTTGCTAACGCGGGGCACTTGCCGCCGCTAATGAAACATGCCGACGGAACGGTCGAGAGGATCGGAGTGGACCACGCAAACTTGCCGTTGGGGGTGGGCCTGAATTTGGAATTCGAGGAGACGGTGATTGATTTGGCGCCCGGCGACGCCGTGATCCTCTATACCGACGGAGTGACCGAAGCCACGAATGCGGCGAACGATCTGTTCGGCATGAAACGTCTGATCACTCGTATTGCCAATGCCCCCGACAGCATCGCTGAATTGGGTGAGCAGCTCATCGCCGACGTCGAGGAGTTCTGCGGCGGCCGCCCCCAGCGCGACGATATCTGCCTGCTCGGATTCCGCCGCTTGCTCGTCTAGTCCGCCGCTGGATCCGCTCGATTGCTGTTCTTGATACAAGCCGATTTCGCGAAACGATGCCCGATCTGAAGATTCCGGAATTCATCCCACATCCCGTTCTGCGTGGCGGGCATGCGCAAACTTTGGCCGGCACCTACTTACCGGGGAGTAAGTTCGCCTATCGCGCCACTCGGCATCGGTTAGACTTGCCCGATGGCGATGCCATCATTCTGCATGACGATCGGCCCGAGTCGTGGAGCGACGGGGATCGTGCCGTGTTAATGATGCACGGACTGGCCGGGTGTTATGAAAGCCCGTACATGATCCGCATTGCCGGAAAACTGAATGACGCCGGTGCGCGCGTCTTTCGCATGGACCACCGCGACTGCGGCGCGGGTGCGGGATTGGCGATCCAGCCGTACAACGCCGGGCGGTCCGACGATGCGTTGGCGGCGCTGCGAGAGGTCATTCGTCTTTGCCCGCATTCCCCGGTGGCGATCGTCGGGTTCTCGCTCAGTGCCAACATCGTGCTCAAATTGCTCGGCGAAGACCCGGCGGCACTTCCGCCAGAACTCGACCGCGGCATGGCCGTCAATCCCCCCATCGATTTGTTGCACAGCGTCAAAGCACTCGATCTGCCGCTGGGACGGCTGTATGACCGCCACTTCGTCGGTCTGTTGTGTGCACAAGTCGACCAACGCCATCGCCGACTCAAGGGGGAGCCATATCCCTTCCCCCGCAAACCGCGGCGACTGATGGAATTCGACGATTGGTACACCGCGCCACTCTCAGGATACGGCAACGTCAACAACTATTATGCCCGCTGCAGCGCCGCACAATTCATTCCCGGCATTACCGTCGACACGCTGGTCCTCTCCTCCGGCGATGATCCGTTGGTTCCCGCCGACCAGTTCGACAAGGTCTTGCTGCCCTCTTCGGTCCAACTGCATATCGCACGTTCCGGTGGACACATGGGATACCTCTCACGCAACGGCCACGACCCCGACCGCCGCTGGCTCGACTGGCGCGTCGTCGATTGGGTGACGCATTAATTCAACAGCGCCATGTCAACTCGTTGAAATTCGCCTAAGCTCTTCACGTCGAACAGTTGTGGCGGAGGGTGCCACTGGCGGCTTGTCCGCCAGTGCGGTGAAGGGGCGAGCTTTCCAGGCGATCAGACGTCATACAATGAGCGCACTCCTGGACAAGCCGGCAGCGGTACCCAAACTGTGGACAATCAGATTGAAAACCTAGCGCTGTAGTACCAATCTCCGATACAAATCGGAGAACGCCCGCCATCAAATAAAAAAAGCCCCGCTCGCGCCGACAGGCGCGAACAGGACGTGAATGTCGCCACGATGCCCGCAAAGCATCGCTCAACCCTCGGCGACCTTAAAAGAACAACTCGATGCTGTTGGTCGGCTCGAACCACAAATCGCGGGCGCGGTCGAAGCCGCTGCCGCCGGAGAAGTAGTCGCTTCCCGAACCACCCCACAGGTTGTCGTCGCCGGAACCGCCATACAGGTTATCGTTCCCGGAATCGCCCCGCAGTTGATCCGCCCCGGAACCGCCCCACAACCCGTCGCTGCCCGATCCGCCGCGGAGGTAGTCATTCCCCGAGTCGCCGTACACGTAGTCATTTCCGGAATCGCCGTACAGATAGTCGGCACCACTTCCGCCGTTAACGATGTCGTTACCGGTTCCGCCGTAGACGTAGTCGGTGCCGGCCTCGCCGCGAATGTTGTCGTTGCCGGCGTCGCCGTAGATCACGTCGTTATCATTTCCGCCGTAGATGTTGTCGTTCCCGTTGCCGCCATGGATTTCGTCGGCGCCGTTCTGACCGTAGATATTGTCGTTGCCGTCGCCGCCATAAATCCGATCGTTGCCGTCGCCGGCGACGGTGTAGTCCGTGCCGCAGCGTCCGACGATGTAGTCGTTACCGGCTTGTCCGTAGAGGTTATCCTGCTGCGATCCGCCCACGAGCGTGTCGTTGCCGTTCCCCCCTTGGGCGACCATGATCAGGTTCGTGTTGTTCACAACATAGTCATTCCCGTCACCGGCGACCGCGGTCACCCAGCTGACGTCTTCGGCGTCAAAACTCTCTGAGGCGAGCACGTTGCCGCTGAAGTCGCGGACCACGGCCTGCACTTGATCGACTTGGCCGTTTTGATACGTGTAAGAGAACTCGATGATGTCGCTGTTGTCCGTTCCTTCGACATTGACGCCGCCATATTGATCCAACTCGATCGATGCCGCCATCAACCGCCGATCTTCCATGGCCTCAAACTGCATTTTGCGTGTTTCGGGAAGTGCCATCGCTACGCCTTTCGCTTCGCAATTGGGGGGTTAAGAAATTCGGCCAAGCAATTCGACCGATAAGGCGCTCCAGCGAAAGGAAGGGCGATTTGTTACACCGAATCAGGCGAAATCCCGTCGAAACAACGGACGATTCGCGTTCTAACTCCATGCCAGTGCGCCATTTGCCAAGGCGCATAAAAAATGCCCCCGTCAGGAACGGGGGCGTGAAGTTTCATCCTACAAGGAGTGTTTCGCCGCGTCACTCGTCCGTTACGCAGCCTTCGGAGGCCGACTTTACGTTCTTGATGTATTTGTAGAGCGTGCCTCGTGTTGCCTTATATGGCGGAGCAACCCAATCTGCCTTTCGGGCCGCCAGTTCCTGGTCGGTGAGGTCGACGCTCATTTCATTCTTTTGCGCGTCGATCGTGATCATATCGCCGGTTCGAATCAGGCCGATCGGGCCTCCCACCTGCGCCTCCGGGGTGACATGCCCCACGATGAAACCGTGCGACCCGCCCGAAAAGCGGCCGTCGGTGATCAGCGCCACGTGCGGCCCCAAACCCGCCCCCACAATCGCCGAAGTCGGCGTAAGCATTTCCGGCATGCCGGGCCCCCCCTGGGGACCTTCGTAGCGAATGACGACGACGTCCCCCTTTTCGATTTGGTTTTGTTCCAGCGCTGCGAGCATATCTTCTTCGGAGTCATACACTTTGGCCGGCCCGCGAAAGCGCTGTCCCTCTTTGCCGGTGATCTTGGCGACCGCCCCTTCGGGGGCCAGGTTCCCTTTGAGGATCTGCAGGTGCCCGGTCGGTTGGATGGGGTTGCTCAGCGGCCGATACAAATCCTGTCCTTCCTTGAGGCCCGGCAGATCGGCCAGGTTCTCGGCAATCGTCTTGCCCGTGACCGTCAGCAAATCGCCGTTGATCAGGCCCTCGGCGAGCAGGTATTTCATCACCGCCGGCGTGCCGCCGATATCGTGCAGGTCCTCCTCGACGTACTTGCCGCTTGGTTTTAAATCGGCCAGATAGGGGACGCGATCGCTGACGGCCTGGAAGTCGTCGATCGTCAGCGGCACTCCGACCGAGCGGGCGATGGCAATGAGGTGCAACACGGCGTTCGTCGAACCACCGAGCGTCATGATCACGACCATCGCGTTTTCAAACGCCTCGCGGGTCATAATATCGCGGGGCTTGATATCCCGCTCCAGGCAAATGCGAATCGCCTCGCCGACTGCCAAGCATTCTTCAAGCTTTTTTGGATCGACCGCCGGTGTCGAGGAACTGTAGGGGAGCGACATGCCCATCGCTTCGATCGCCGACGCCATCGTGTTGGCCGTATACATGCCGCCGCACGCGCCCGCGCCGGGACAGGAGTTGCGGACGATTTCCCGCCGTTGTTCTTCGCTAATCGAGCCGCTCAGGTATTCGCCGTAACTTTGAAATGCCGACACGATGTCCAGTTTGCAGCCGCCCGCTTTGCCCGGTTTGATCGTACCGCCGTACACCATCAGCGATGGTCGGTTGAAGCGGCCCATGGCCATGATGCAGCCCGGCATATTTTTGTCGCAGCCGGGCAGGCTGATATTGGCGTCGTACCATTGGGCTTCTGTCACAGTCTCGATCGAATCGGCGATCAGGTCGCGGGACTGCAGCGAATAACTCATCCCGGAGGTCCCCATCGAGATGCCGTCGCTGACGCCGATCGTGTTGAACCGCATCCCCACCAACCCCGCGGCGGTGACCCCTTCTTTGACCTTGGCCGCCAGATCCAGCAAGTGCATATTGCAGGTGTTGCCCTCGTACCAGACGCTGGAGATGCCCACCTGCGGCTTATTCATGTCCTCTTCGGACATCCCCGTGCCGTAGAGCATGGCTTGCGACGCGCCCTGTGACTTCGGCTGTGTGATGCGGGAGCTGTACTTGTTCAAATGGGCGGCCGTGGTCGATTCTGTCATGTCTAAATCCCTGAGTTACAATTTCTGCGAGTATTTACATTAAGTCCGCTTGTGCCGGACAAATTCGATGACGTGCGTGCATTGTTGTTGTGCGCGGGTCTCCCGACCCTGCACCCCTCCGGTTGTGCGCGGGTCTCCTGACCCCGCACAGTCGTGACCGAAGGTCTCCCAATCGGCCCAGCGAATCGACCAACTTGGAAATCAGTCGTTCCACATGGAAAGGTGCGTCGCGACGCCCGCTGCGCCCTTTCCCGCAAGTTGTGCGCGGGTTTCTTGCCCCCGCACGTCGCGGACCGTAGGTCTCCCATTCCATGAGACCGGCAATAGGCAAAGGTTCGCGCGGCCCAATCATTCCACCGGAAAAACCCCGGCGACCGCCCTTTCCAAGCCATCCAGCATGGCAGATTTTTGCATCAACTCAAGCGTGCGGCGCCGGAATTGGCTGTTTGCCTGCCGAATACCGCGCCGGAATTGTGACCGCGGCGATTTTCCGGGTAGAGTATGAATATGTCCCGCCGGTAATGCCGCGCGGTCATCCGTCCGTCGCGTCTGAGATATTCCCCATGCACCTCGTGATAAGCTGCAATTTAAAGCCCCATAGCCGCACGCGGATCCTGGCGCGGCAGGCGTTCGATACCGTCTGCGAACTGAACCAACCCGCCGATCTCATCGACCTGCAGGATTACGCCGCGTTTATTGAACAGGGCGATGCAGACAATCCCGCCGCCGCGGAACTGACCGCTAAGATCGCTGCGGCGGACAGCGTGCTGTTGGCGACGCCGATTTATCATTTCGATGCGGGCGCGACGACGAAACAGTTGATCGAACTCACTCCCAAGGCATGGCGGCGCAAAGTCATCGGCCTGTTGGGCACGGCGGCCGATCGCCGCAGTCACATGGCTTTGCTGGGACTGGCCAACGGCCTGATGCTGGAATTCCGCTGCCTGATCGTGCCCTATTTCGTGATTGCCACGCCCAAATCGTTCGACGGCGACATTCTGACCGACCGGCATACAATCGGGCGGCTCGACGACCTTGCCGAAGCGGCCTGCCAATGGGGCGCCGCTGCGGCCGCCATTCGCGGCTCACGGCAAATTCGTGGTCCCCATTAAATAGCGATCGCATTCGCGGGCCACCGCGCGGCCTTCGTTGATCGCCCACACAATCAGGCTTTGTCCGCGGCGGCAGTCCCCCGCGGCGAACACCCCCTCGACATTTGTCGTAAAGGTTCCGTGCTCGGCCTTGTAGTTCGTCCGTGCGTCGCACTCGACTCCCAATTGTTCCGCCACAGGGGACTCGGGTCCCAAAAATCCGAGGGCCAAGAGCACCAGGTCGGCTTCGAAGGTCCGTTCTGAACCTTCGACGCGGCTAAACGGCGGGCCGTTCGGCACCGGCTTCGACCAGTCGACCTCAGTCGTTTTCAACGCCTTGACGTGACCGTTTTCGTCGCCGATGAACTCCACCGTTTCGATCTCGAAAATGCGGGGGTCTGCGCCGTATCGGTCGGCCGCTTCCTCGTGTCCGTAGTCCACGCGGAAGATCTTGGGCCATTGCGGCCATGGATTATTCGCCGCGCGCTGTGCGGGCGGTTCGGGGACGATTTCAAAGTTGACCAACGATTTGCAGCCATGACGCAGCGAAGTGCCGATACAGTCGGTTCCCGTATCGCCGCCGCCGATCACGATCACCCGCTTATCCTTGGCCGAAATGTACTTGCCGTCCTCGTGCCGCGAATCCAACAGGCTCCGCGTGTTCGGACGCAGGAAATCCATCGCAAAGTGAATTCCTTCTAGCTCGCGGCCGGGAATCTTCAGATCCCGCGGGCGGGTTGCACCCGTGCAGAGGACGACCGCGTCAAAATCGCTCTTGAGTTTCTCCGCCGGCATGTCCTTTCCGATTTCGCAATTGACGACGAATTCCACTCCTTCGGCTGCCAAAATATCGACCCGGCGTTGGACGATCTCCTTATCCAATTTCATATTGGGAATGCCGTACATCAACAAACCGCCGATGCGATCGTCGCGCTCGTAGACGGTGACCGTATGCCCGGCCTTATTCAACTGCGCGGCGGCGGACAACCCCGCCGGTCCAGAGCCGACGACGGCGATTTTTTTGCCCGTGCGATGGTGCGGTGGCTGCGGGACGATCCACCCTTCTTCAAACCCGCGGTCGACGATCGCGCACTCGATGCTCTTGATCGTCACGGGCGGTTCATGGATTCCCAACACGCAGGACCCCTCACACGGCGCCGGACAGACCCGGCCGGTGAACTCGGGGAAATTGTTGGTCTTGTGCAGACGATCGAGTGCCTCGCGCCAATGTCCGCGGTACACCAAATCGTTCCACTCAGGAATCAGATTATGGATCGGACATCCGGCCGCCATGCCGCCGATCATTTCGCCGGTGTGGCAAAACGGCACCCCGCAGTCCATGCACCGTGCCCCTTGGTCCTGCAGGGCCTCAACGGTCATGTGCTCGTGGAACTCATTCCAATCCAAAATCCGCAACGCCGGCGCACGGTCTGCGGCGACTTGCCGTTCATACTCCATAAAGCCGGTCGGCTTACCCATAACGATACCTTACTTCGCGTTCTTCGCTGTTTGAAATTTGGTCGTCACTCAGGACGCCGCACATCAGTTCGATTCAAGGCTTGAGGGAACAGGCTTGAGGACCGAGAGGTTCGCACATAATGCTCGGCCGGTGCATTCCGCGGCCGAAGTCACTTGTTCGCTCATTCGCAACCTCGGCGACATGAGCCAACCCTGTCGTCTCACGCCTCAAGCCTCACGCCTAATTCTGTCCTACCGCCGTGACCGCCTCAGCCTGTTGCTGGGCTTCCTCGCGGGCCATATCTTCCAGGGCGCGCTTGTAGTCCACCGGCATCACCTTGCGGAACTGCGACACGCACGTCTCCCAGTCTTCCAA
>CALFYU010000120.1 GCA_937952455.1 uncultured Planctomycetaceae bacterium | reverse complement strand
GGATCTCCGCGGCGGCAAACAGGCCGCCGCCGGACCGCCGGAGCGGCTCACCAGTCCTCTGGGGCACGTGCATCTTGTTTTGGAAAATGAGCGAGGGGAGACGACGTTCGGCTGCGCCGCCGATCGGTTGTCGGTGCGCTGGCTCGATAAACGTCCGGGCCGGTCGCGGGCGTTGAAACTGCACGAGTTGGTGGGGTTGATCGAATTTGCCCGAGACATTTACCTGAAGTCTCCGGAGTTTGAGACCCCCTTCGCGCAGTGGCGACATTGCCACCCGCAAATCATGGCCGAAGGCCGCCGGCGTAACCAGGAAGATCTCACGTCGGCGTTCGCCTCGGCCCTCTTCGAACGGGCGCTGCTCGACGGAGTCGCCCGCGCCGCCGGGCGGCCGCTGTTTGAGATGATCCATGCCGATCAGTTGGGAATCCGGCCGGTGGAGGTGCATCCCGAATTGCGAGATCTGCCGCTGGAGAAGATTCTGCCTGTTCAACCGGCAACGGAGTTTTACATTCGGCACACCGTGGGATTGGCCGACCCGCTAACGGCGGATGATTTGCCCCAGGAGCAACGCGTCAACGACGGGTTGCCGGAGACCTTGGAAGAATACATCCATACCGACGGCGTCTCCCACTTTAAGGTGAAGATATCGGGCCAACCGGAGCGCGACCTCGCGCGGCTGGAGCGTCTGTGGGACTTGTTTCCTAAAACCGAAGAAACGGTCATCACGCTCGACGCCAATGAAGCTTATACGGAGATGGGCACGTTCCGCGAATTCGTGCGTGCTTTAGAAACGAACAATCAGGGTTGCTTCCAGCATATAAGCTACATCGAACAGCCGCTGCTGCGATCGCTGAAGGTGACACCCACCGATGCAAAAATCCTCCGTGAAATCGGCGAGAGCAAACCGGTCATCATCGACGAAGCGGACGGCACGCTGAATTCTTTCAAGAAGGCACACACCGTCGGTTATCGTGGCACCTCGCATAAAAACTGCAAGGGCTTCTTTAAGTCGCTGTTGAACTACGCGCTGATCGCTCATTATGGGTTGGAGGGGGAATCCAACGTTCTCAGCGGCGAGGACCTGCAAAACCTGCCGGTGGTGCCGCTGCAACAGGACTTCGTCTCGGCGTCGATCCTCGGCTTGGAGGACTGTGAGCGCAATGGGCACCATTATAACTACGGGTTGTCGATGCTATCCGACAAAGACAAAGCCCATGTGACAAAGCGCCATCCCGATTTATACGTCAAACGGGGCGACGAATGGTTCCTGAACATCGTCGACGGCCGCGTCAGTTGCGCAAGCTTACAATGCCCTGGTTACGGCGTGGCCGATGAACCCGACTGGGCCTCGATGACCGATATGCGGCAGTGGCTGGAAACTCGATTTCCGGCATAGGAATTACGCGTTCCCACGTTGCCGCTCGGCGATGATTCGTTCGCACCAGTGCGCAGTGCGAAACAGCGACGCCTCCTCAAACGGCCGGCCGACAATTTGTATGGCCAATGGCAGACCGTCGTCGGAAAAGCCAATCGGGAACGAAATCGTGGGCAGACCGGTGTAGCTCCAAGGGGAATTGAAGGCGGGATTACCGGTCGTCGCCCGGTCGGGAGCGGCACCTGTCGTGGCGGGACAAATCAGGGCGTCGACGCCGGCAAAGCAGCTGAGCATTTGGCGCTTCAGTCGGACCTGATGCTCCCGGGCCCGGACGTATTCGGTGACTGGCGCAGCGAGGCCACCGCTGATCAATTTCGTGACACAGGGACCGTACTCGTCTGGCTGGGCAGCGATCCGCTCTTCGTGCACGGCGGCCGCCTCGACGGCCATGATCAGATGGTGCGGTTCGAGCACATGGTCAAATTCTTTTGGCAATGGCGTCGGTGTTACCATCGCCCCGGCCGCGGTCAGCGCACTGGCGGCCGCGTCGAAGGCGGCGGTCGCATCACGATCGGCCATGTCGACAAACAAGCCGCCCAAGCGCCCCAATCGCGGCGGCACGGCTTCGCTGAACTCAATTGCCGCGGCAGTCATGTCGACCGGACGATCGACGCAATAAGCGTCGCCTTGATCGTAACCCACGATGGCATCAAACATCACGGCCAAATCCTCGACCGAGCGGGCCATGGGCCCCGGGTGATCGAGGTTCGGCGCCAGCGGGAATATCCCTCGCAGGCTGACGCGCCCATAGGTCGGCTTACAGCCGGCGACGCCGCAGAATGATGCGGGACGCGTGATCGAGCCGCCGGTTTGCGACCCCATCGCGGCCAGACACATGCCGGTGGCAACGGCAGCGGCCGACCCGCTGGAGGAACCGCCGGGGGTCCGATCGGTGTTCCAGGGATTGCGGGTCACGGGTGGATCGAACGACGCATATTGCGTGGTGACGGTCTTGCCCAACAGAATCGCGCCCGAGTTGCGCAGGCGAGTGACCACCTCGGCATCGTCCGCGGCGATCTTATCTTTCCACCCCGCCGACCCGGCCGCGGTCGGCCAACCGGCGACATCGATGATATCCTTGATCGCGATCGGAATCCCGTGCAGCGGCCCGCGATCGGTTCCCGTCGCGAGCTCCGCGTCCAACTCCCGCGCGCGGGCCAGACTGCCTTCGCGGTCGACGAGCACCCAGGCTTGAATCTGCGGTTCCCGTTCATCGATCTGCTGCAGGCATTTTTTGACAATCTCAACGGACGAGGTCTCTGCGGCGCGAATCCGGCGGGCGATGCCGACGATGGTCTCTTCCGGCGGCGGGTGGAGTTGCATGGACGGGCCGATCACTTGCATGATGGATGTTCTGGTTTGGCCAACTGGCTACTGGAATTATGACGGCTTTTCGCCAAGATAAAAGCGCCCCCGTGTATGGATACCGGCCAGGGCTTGCGGTATTCTGCGGGGGCAACACGATCTGCTCGATGAGTGACTGATCCATGTCCGAAGTCCAATCCCAACCGAGACGCGATCCACCCGTCGCCAATGCCCCCCGCGAATCGCCGCTGCGGCGCAACTGGGTGTGGTTCAGCTTACAAAAAATTGCGCAGGTGTTATTCACGATCTGGTTCCGGGCGCGGACGCGGGGAATCGAACATTTGCCGAAAGACGGCCCAGGGCTGATCTTAATCAATCACCAAAGCTTTTTAGATCCCTTGGTGGCCGGGGTATGGCTGCCACGGCCGGTCAGTTATCTCGCGCGACACGATCTGTTTCGAGCGCCGGTGGTGGGCTGGGTGTTGCGGCACACCTATGTGATGCCCATTCAGCGCGACAAAGGCAGCTCAGCCGCCATGCGGGCCACGATTGAGCGATTGGAACAGGGGTTTTGGGTGGGAATATTTCCCGAAGGGTCCCGCAGTGAAAATGGCGAGTTAGGTGAAATCAAACCGGGGTTTCTGGCCATTACTCGGCGAACGCATGTGCCGGTCATTCCCGTCGGCATTGCCGGCACGGAAAAGGCACTTCCTTTGGGGGGCTTTTTCCCCAAGCCGTACCGCGTGCGGGTCGTTATCGGAGAACCGATTGATGCCGATGAAGTCCAACGGCTCAGCTCCAAAGGCAATCAAGCCGAAATGCTGGAGATGATCAAACAACGGCTGAGTGATTGCCGCCGGGCGGCAGAGGAATGGACCTAAAATAACAGACGAAAGGATTGCAGACGTGACACAACGGATTTTGAGTATCTCGGGACTGCGGGGCGTCGTGGGGGATGGGTTGGACCCGGAATTCCTCGTCAATTTCGCCGCCGCTCTGGGAACGATGTGCGACGGCGGTAAAATTGTCCTTTCCCGCGACGGACGGGCGACGGGCGTGATGGTCAAACATGCTGTGACCTCGGCCCTGTTGGCGACCGGTTGCGAGGTGATCGACGTCGATATTGCGTCGACGCCGACATGCGGCGTGTTGGTGACGGAGCTAGGCGCCGCCGGCGGCCTGCAGATCACCGCCAGCCACAATCCCGTGCAGTGGAACGGGCTCAAACCGTTCTTGCCCGCCGGTTCTGTTCTCGACGAGGCGGCCGGGGCGCGGTTGCTGTCGATTTTGGAGTGCAGAAACTTTGCGTGGAAGGACCACGCACATGTGGGAACCATTCGGCAATTGGACGATCCCGCCGGCATTCACCTGGGGCGGGTGCTCAAGCTGATCGACGTCGAACCGATCCGGCAGCGGAAACTCAAAGTCGTGCTCGATTGCAATCACGGCTCCGGCGGCGTGTTAGGCCCGCGCTTGTTAGAGGAACTCGGCTGCGACGTGCACGTGATGGGAGGGACGCCCGATGGACAGTTCGCACACACGCCCGAACCGCTCGCCGAGAACTTGGGCGGGTTGTGTGAGGAGGTGCGGTCCCGCGGCGCGGATATCGGCTTCGCACAAGACCCCGACGCCGACCGATTGGCGATCGTGGACGACCGCGGCCGCTATATCGGCGAGGAATTGACGCTGGCGCTCTGTGCCGACTTTATTCTCGCCCGCACCCCCGGCCCGATTGTCGTCAACGGCTCAACCAGCCGCGTGACAGCCGATATTGCGGCGAAATATGGCTGCGCATTTCATCGCTCGAAGGTCGGCGAAGCGCACGTTGTCGCCAAAATGAACGAGGTGGGGGCGATCATCGGCGGCGAAGGGAACGGCGGCGTGATTGAGCCGAAAGTCGGCTTCGTCCGCGACAGCTTCGCCGGCATGGCCTACGTCCTGGCCGGATTGGCCGAGCGGAAGACGACCGCCTCCGCCTGGGCCGATTCCCTGCCGCAATACACGATCGTCAAAGACAAAATCACCTGCGCCCGGGAAATGGTCGACCGCGCCTGTGCGGCACTCAAAACCAAATATGCCGACGCCGAAGCGACCGAAGGGGACGGCCTCCGCCTGGACTGGCCCGACCGCTGGGTACAAGTCCGCGCCAGCAACACCGAACCGATCGTCCGCATCATCGCCGAAGCCCCGGAGCAATCGGCGGGGGAGGCGCTGTGTGCGGAGGCTAAGGAGATTGTGCGCGGTGCGGTTGCGAGTTAACTCGACAAAGTTTTTATTAAGGGGTGGCCCAGCCAGCATTGGCTGGGTCGCGCAGCGACAAGAAGCTGCGCCATGTGGGTGGAAACAACAGTTGATAGTGACTTCTAATGACATCGCCACATTGCAAATGGTTGAGAAATAGCACAGGAACGCACATGGCGCAGCTTCTTGTGCCTTCGGCACCCAACCGCTGCGGGGGTCGGGCCACCCATTTGGTCCTACGACACCGCAAACACCACTTCCCCACCTACCAGCACGGTGCGGGCGCGGCCTTGGACTTCCCAGCCGTCGAAGGGGGTGTTGCGGCCGCGAGAGCGGAATTGGGCGGCGTCGATCTTCCAGCGGACGTGCGGATCGATGATCGTTACGTCGGCATCGGCGCCGGCGGCGAGGGTGCCTTTGGGAATGCCCAAAATCCCCGCCGGGCCGCTGGTCAGTTTGGCGATCAGTTGCGGCCAATCGAGATGCCCCGGTTCGATCAAGCTGGTGATTGAAACCGGTAGCAGCGTTTCCAGACCCGAGACGCCGAAGGGAACCAGATTCAGCTCCCGCATTTTCTTTTCCGGCGCGAACGGCTGGTGGTCTGAACAGATGGCGTCAATCGTGCCGTCCTTCAACCCCTCGATGCAGGCCGTCAGATGGTCCTCCGTCCGTAGCGGCGGATCGACCTTGTAATTGGAACTGAATGTTCGCAGCCGGTCGTCCATCAGCGTGAAATGGTGCGGCGTGATCTCCGCCGTGACCCGCAAGCCGGCCGCTTTGGCGCGGCGAATTTGGTCGATGCTGCCCCGGCTGGAAATCGTTTGCAGGTGCACGCGTCCGCCGGTCACTTCGGCCAGCGCGATGTCCCGTCCGACGGAGATATCCTCCGCAGCGGCCGGCATGCCCCGCAGGCCCAACTCGGTCGAAATATACCCTTCGTGCATCACCCCACCGTGCACCAGTTCGGGGACGGCCGGGTGATTGAAAATCGGGCGATCGAACATCCCGCAGTATTCCAGTGCGCGGCGCATGATCTCCGCATTGGCCAGCGGACGCGTGGCATCGGAAAAGGCGACGACCCCCGCCTCGACCAACTGGCCGATTTCGGCCAACTCCTCGCCGGCGCAATCCTTGGTCACCGCGCCCAGCGGAAACACGTTGGCCAGTCCCGCCCGCCCGGCTTGCAGCAGGATGAACTCCGCCGCCGCGCGGTTTTCAACGACCGGTTGCGTGGCGGGCATGCAGGCCACGCTGGTAATCCCCCCCGCCAGTGCCGCGGCTGTTCCCGAGGCGATCGACTCGTCCTCTTCAAACCCCGGTTCGCGGAGACTGACGTGCATGTCGATCAGTCCGGGACAGACGATCATATCAGCGGCGTCAATCACGCGATCGGCCGTCACGTTCGATGTGCCGATGCCGACCACTTTGCCGTCCTCGATGGCCAGATCCACAACGGTATCGATTCCCTGGCTGGGATCGATCACGCGTCCGCCGCGAATCAGTGTGGTCGTCATGGGATCGTTTTCTCCGGGCGTACCCCCTGGCGGAGGCGGGGGCTGAAGGGTGCCGTCAATTGGTCGTCAACGAGGGTTTTGGTGGATTGAGCAGGTACAGACAAGCCATGCGAATCAGCAGGCCGTTGGTCACTTGGTCGAGAATCACCGAATGGCTGCCGTCGGCGACTTCCGGCGTGATTTCCACACCGCGATTGATCGGACCGGGGGCCAGAATCATTACGTCCTCTTTGGCCGCCTTCATTCGGTCACCGTTCATGCCAAACAGGTGCGCGTATTCGGCGATCGAGGGGAACAAGCCCCCGCGCTGCCGTTCAAATTGAATGCGCAGCAAGTTGATGCAATCGAGTTCGGGCAGAATCTTATCCAGACTGGTCGCCACTTCGACGCCCAGTCGTTCAACGTGTTTGGGAATCAGCGTTGCCGGGCCGCAGACAATGACCCGCGCGCCCAATTTGGTCAGCCCCCAGATATTGGAGCGGGCAACGCGGCTGTGCGAAATGTCGCCGACCAGCGCGACGGTTAAGCCTTTAAGAGTGCCGCGGTGTTCGCGGATCGTAAAAATATCCAGTAGCGCTTGCGTGGGATGCTCGTGCGTGCCGTCGCCGGCGTTGAGCACGCTGGTCTTGAGGTTCTGCGCTAAAAGGTGCGGAGCGCCGGGCGTGCTGTGCCGCACGACAACCTGATCGACCCCCATGGCTTCAATGTTGCGGGCGGTATCGATGAACGTTTCACCTTTGACCAGGCTACTGCCCGCGGCGGTGAACTCGACGATGTCAGCGCTGAGCCGTTTGGCCGCCAATCCGAAACTAGTTCGCGTGCGGGTCGACGGCTCGAAGAACAAATTCGCAACAGCGGTCCCCCGCAGGAGACTCAGCTTGGTTTCACCCTGTGCGGCGAGGCGTTTGAATTCGGCCGCCTGATCCAAAATCATCGTGATTTCGTCGGCCGTGAGGTACTCCAACCCCAATAAATGCCGTTTCGTCCAGCGATCTTTGATTGACGAGTCGGAAGCCGTTGCGAAATTCATCAGGGCATGCCCGGTGAGACCGAGGGTGACGACGCGATCGTTGCGTGCGCCGATCCTACCAGCGAAGCGAACCGGGTTCAACGCAGCCCCCACCGGTTTCCCCAAGTTGGCGGAAGTCGCCGCTGCGGCTTTGTTTCGTGCGAAGCTGTTCCCCCGCCGGAATGATTTGTCACCACTTGCCGGTTGCGTTGGGTGCCACTGGCGATGCCAGTGCCGCGGTAGGACCCACTTATATCCGATAGCACTGGCGGAGCCAGTGGCACCCCCGTTGATCGCTCTCGCGACGCCCTAGCGGGCGTGAAAGCCGGGTAATTGTTCGGAGCGCAGGGATATGCTCGCGCCAATTTCCGACAATTCCGAGTCGGCCGGGTTGTCCGTCACTGCCCCCTGGAACGTAAACGGCACGGCGAACACCCCTTCGAATGTCAGCTTGTCGTCGGCCAGCGGTGTTGTGTTGCCTGTTTGACGATGCAGCCATGCCGCGACGGGCGTCTGCGGTCGCATGATCGTGTCGACGGCGTGCATCGCGACGAGCGAACTGTAGTCGTCGCGAACGGCATCGCCCAGGAACTCCAGCAAGGGGGTGTGAGCATCGACCGCGTGAAACACGCAATTCGCCGCTTCAATCCGCACGCTGCCTGTACGACGTGAGTGATCGGGCAGCCGCCAATTCCACAACGGACCGCTCTCGCGGCAGGTGACTGACGTCAATTGGACAGTCAGCGGCCGCCCGGCATGAGGATTTTTGGAGAGTACAAACATCGTCCCCGGCCCCAGCCGCACACAGTTTTGCGCCAGCAGCCGCTGCGGTGCGCTCGCCAGATGCAGCGCTGTGCTTGCACCACGAAACCGCGTGTCCTGCAACCGAACCGTCCCCCCGGGCTGTGTGCCGAGGTTTCTCCAGGCCACCCCGATCGGCTTGGCCGCCAACCGCGCGGCCGGAGTGACCGGTGCGGGGGTCGTGCTCAGTTCGTGTGTCTGAAATTCGCAGCCGACGACGTCCAAACGATCCGCCTGCACCAAGGCCAACGAACCGGGAGCAGACGAATTCTCATTCGCTCCGGCGTATCGCAACCGAATATTCTCCAATCGAACCGCTTCAGCGCTGATCACAAGCGGGGCATTTTCGACGACGATCTCCGCCGGAACATTCGCCGTCCCACGAACCACCAGCGGACCGACGGCCGATATTTGACGGACGCCGTACGGCCCGGCGGACGACAGTTCAATGACGCCGCTCTGCGGCTCCGGCAAGGCAAGGTACTTTTGTTGCGGCGTGACGTTCGTCGCGGTGTCAGGAGTGGTGGTTTCGTCGTGGGGGGCGTTCTTCTGGACGGTGTCGCGCTTGAGCGAGGGGGCAAGCCCTTGGACCATTTCCAGCACAACGTTGCGCGCACCCTGGTCGGATAAGAAGGTCGCCAATCCGGAGAGCAGAAAGACGAGCACAAATACCGGCGCCCAGCGGCTAATCGTCCCGGCGGAGCGGCCTTCGCGCGTCGTACGGACCGGACCGCGGAAGCCGGCGACAAACCGCGAGACCTTGCTGCGGGCCATGCGACTCGGTCTTCCCCAAATGGCGACAGCGTCACGCGCCGATTGCGGGCGTTTGGTGGGATCGGGATCGGTGATACAGGCAATCGCTTGGGCCAGTTGCGGCGATGTGTCGGGAGCCCATTCCCGCACGTCCTCGACCGTTTGGGTCTGGTGGGCGGCGATTTTGGCCAGCGGATCGCCGCCGGGAAACGGCGGGCGGCCGGCCAACAATTGCCAGAGTAGGCACCCCAATGCATAAAAGTCTGTCGTCGGCGCATGACTGCGGCCGGTGCCAATCAGTTCCGGTGCGATCCCGTCGAAACGTTCCGGCGCGGCCGCCGTATGAATCGTCAGGTCACGCTCGAGTACCGGGCGAATTCCCGCATCGACCAGAACGGCCAGGCCCGAATCGACCAGCCGCACGTTATGCGTGCGAATGTCGCCGTGCATTTGCCCGCAAGCGTGCAGCGCCGCCAGTCCGTCCAATAGTTGCCGGCCGATTTCCCAGACGATCTCATCCGGAAATCGCCCCCGCCGCACAAGCAACTCCGCCAGGTGCGGCCCCGCGACGTGCCGGCTGACGACCACAATGCGGGCACCGAGGCGGTCACAGACCTGCGGCCCGACGATGCAGGGATGGTTCAGTTCGACGATATTAGCGACGACGCGTTCAAACGACGAGAACTCCTCGACCGAGAACCCGTCGCGAGGAGCGATGAGTTTGAGCACGCAAACCTGCCGGCTCGTTTTGTGCCGCGCGAGAAACGTCTCGCTCCGCTGTCCGCCCCCCAGTCGATCGAGCAAGATGCAGGGGCCGACAACGATCTGTCCGGGCGGAGAGGCATCCAACAACCGGGCCTGAAACGGCGTCAGCCTCCGCTCTTGCAGCAGCGCATCGATCCATACCGAATCAAATGCCGGCAGATCGCGCGTCAGCCGTTGCACGCGCTTGCGGCAACGCCGCAGGTCGCGCGGCGTGCAAATTTGATTCTCGAACAGTCGGTCGAGCAGAGCTTGTGACGGCGGGTCCAGCAACGGGCAGGCATCCTTTTCCTGCGGAGCGTGACAATGTCCAGATCGCGCCGGCGAGCGAATTTTGGAATGCTCGCGGGGCGTGAAACTATCTCAGATTCGCGGATCCGCCTCAAGTGCGTTCCGTCTGCGGATACACCCGTGAAATCGGGAAAGTGCGTGTGGACACGATCGGCCGGGCGCATGTAAGATAGCGATCGCGTTGAATATTCCCCGGCGCTCGTCGCCAGCCATTTAGTCAACATTTTCTGTGTAAAGGGTCTCCCCATGAGCCGATCCGAAGAATTCGCGGCGCGTCCCCACTATGACGTTAATGACCTCTTCGCGATTGACGCGGCGGATGAGGCACGTGCCAAGTTTCTGCGACTCACTTACGGCCACCTCATGCTGGCGATCCTGGCCTTCATCGGGTTGACGTACGTCTTTCTGCAAACGCCGGCGATCGTGCAACCGATGATTCGCATGATCCAAGGCGGTTCGTGGTTCATCGTCTTGATCGCCTTTATGGCGGTGAGTTGGATTGCCGATCGCTGGGCGCAGAGCGACACGTCGAAGGGGATGCAGTATGCGGGATTGATGCTCTATACGGTCGCCGAGGCGGTCATTTTTGTTCCCTTGTTGTACATCGCACAAAACTTCTCCAGTCCCGACGTGATTCCGACAGCCGCCGGGCTGACGCTTTTAGCAACCACGGTGTTGACTGCGCTGGTGTTTATCACTGGAAAGGACTTTTCATTCCTCCGCAACTTCATCATCGTGTTGTCGGTGGTGCTGCTGGGGGCGATGGCCGCGTCGGTGCTCTTTGGCGTGAGCATGCCGGCGACGTTGTTTGCCGGTATCGGCGTCGTGTTGGGTAGCGGCGCGGTGCTGTATAGCACGTCGAACGTGTTGCACCACTACAGAACCGAGCAATATGTGGCAGCGGCGTTGAGCCTGTTTGCGGCGATCGCACTGTTGTTCTGGTACGTCTTGCAATTGGTAATGTCGGCTCGGGACTGATCTTGCAGTGAAGCCGCGTCGGCTGTGCCAATTTTTTGCCGATCAACTTTTGCGGGGGCAGTTGTCCTGCGGTGGATCGAAAAACAGGGGAAATTTGGCGAAGGATACCGTTTTTTTGATCTGTCGGACTTTCGTAAAATCTTCCAAATTGCAACAATAGCCCGCAAGGGGCAAACAAGAGACTTGCGCGATAAATACGCTATCGAATTGAACATAAATCGTTTCCTGGCAGCTTCTTGCCATCTGCAGTCAATGCCCGGGTGAGCCGCCGTCCACGAAACAGTCGAACGAAAAAAGATTTTGGGGCGATCCGAGTCGGGTGGGGACGGCGTATTGTGATTCGTCCCACACTGTGGGTGTCAGCGCCCGATACGGACGGGCGTTTTTTGCTGTCGCACCGACCGGAGACGCAAGTCGGTGTTGATCCTCCCCATCGACTCGCGAACAATAACAAAACACTACGTGCTCATCCCATGTGCGTGACCACGCCGAGCGTCGGTACGGGTTCTTCATTGCGACCGGGCGTCGTCGAACGTCACGCCACGAGAGCGAAAAACGATGGATTTACGTGAAATTCTGACGACGACACGGATTGGCCGACTGGCTCAAATTTCCGTTCCCGTCTTGTCTGAAGAGGATAGCGTGCAATACGCCGCTGCTCAAATGCGCAGCCACAGCCATGGATCGGCACTGGTTTGCCGCGACGGTCGCTTGGTCGGCGTGTTCACTGAACGCGACCTGCTGAGGTGGCTTGCCGACGGCCGGTCACTGGAGGATTCCGTTTCCGAAGCCATGACGGCGAACCCGCAAACGGTCACCGCGGAGGATTCGCTGTTTTCGGCAATCGGCTACCTGGATCAGGGCGGCTACCGCCGGATTCCCGTGGTCGATTCCAATGGGGCGCCGACCGGTATCATTGACGTCAAAACCATCGTGCACTTTTTCGTCGAGCACTTTCCCTCAGCAGTTTACAATCAGTCCCCCAAGTCCAAGCAGACGACTTCAGACCGCGAAGGCGCGTAATGAATTGCTTTGGATTCCCGCCCATGTCCGCACTCACACGTTCAGCTGACAAAATTCCTCCCCAGCCGTCTTCGGCCGGGAGAGCGTTCGTGCTCGGGTTCGGCAGTTTTGAGATAGGAGTGATGAGCGAATGGCTGCGATAGACGCCGCCACGGCCGAGTCGCCAGAGCAGAAGCCTCTGGAAGAGGTGGAAACCGTCGTTGTTCGATTCTGCGGAGATAGCGGCGACGGCATGCAACTGGCGGGAACGCAATTGACGAACGTCTCGGCCGTATTCGGCAACGACGTAGTCACCCTTCCGGACTTCCCCGCCGAAATTCGCGCCCCCGCTGGAACGCTAAGCGGCGTGAGCGGATTTCAGATCAGCTTCTCCAGCGACGACATTTACACCCCCGGTGACGAAGTCGACACGCTAGTCGCCATGAACCCGGCGGCGCTCAAGGCCAATATCGCGGATCTCAAGCGGGGCGGCACGCTGACCGTCAATGAAGACGCCTTTGAAAAGAGCAATCTGCAAAAGGCGCACTACGACCACAATCCGCTCGAGAGCGAAGACGAACTGGCCGGCTATCGCCTGCATAAGGTCCCGATGACGCGTCTTACACGGGATGCGGTCGAGGAATTGGGGTTGTCGCAGAAGATCGCCGACCGCTGTAAGAACTTTTTTGCGCTGGGACTGGTCTTTTGGCTGTACGATCGCGACCCCACTCCGACCAAGGAATGGATCAACGCCAAGTTCGGCAAAAACCCCTCAATCGTGCAGGCCAACCTCAATGCGCTGGCGGCCGGTTCAAATTACGGATATTCCACCGAATCGTTCACCGTTCACTATCGCGTGCCCCCCGCGCGATTGGCACCCGGCAAATACCGCAAGATCACGGGCAACGAAGCGACTGCCTTCGGTTTGGTGACAGCGGCGAAATTGGCGGGGAAGAAACTGTTTTACGCGGGATATCCGATCACGCCGGCCAGCGACATTTTGCACGAGTTGTCGAAGTTGAAGAACTTCGGCGTGCGGACCTGCCAGGTCGAAGACGAAATCGCGGCGATGACGGCAGTTGTCGGCGCAGCCTATACCGGCGAACTGGCGGTCACCGCCAGCAGCGGCCCGGGCATCTGTCTGAAGGCCGAAGCGATGGGTCTGGGCGTGATGACCGAATTGCCGATGGTCATCGTCGACGTGCAGCGGGGCGGACCGAGCACGGGATTGCCCACGAAGACCGAGCAATCCGACCTGTTGCTGGCCATGTACGGGCGTAACGGCGATTGCCCGCTGCCGATTCTGGCCGCGTCCGGTCCGGGGGACTGTTTCCAGATGGCGCAAGAGGCATTTCGGCTGGCGACTGAGTTCATGACGCCGGTGATTCTGCTGACCGACGGCTATATCGCCAACGGCGCTGAACCATGGCGGATCCCCGCGATCTCGGAGCTGCGACCGGTAGACGTCGTGCATCCCGAGGGGACCAACAACGGCCACGAAAGCGATTTTCGGCCGTACGCCCGCAACGAAAAGTTGGCCCGGCCGTGGGCGATTCCAGGAACGCCCGGTTTGCAGCACCGCGTCGGGGGATTGGAGAAATCTGACGGGACGGGCAATGTCGACTACTCGCCGGAAAATCATGAACACATGGTCAAGACCCGGCAAGCCAAGGTCGCGGGCATCGCCAATCACATCCCCGAACAGACGGTCGAAGGACCGGAGTCGGGTGAGTTGCTCGTGTTAAGCTGGGGCGGCACATACGGTTCGAATCGAACTGCCGTACGTGAATGCCTGCGGGCCGGAAAATCGGTGGCGCACGCGCATTTGCGATATTTGAATCCGATGCCTCGCAACTTGGGCGAAGTGATTTCCCGATATAAGAAGGTGTTGATTCCCGAATTGAACACGGGGCAATTGCGTTTGTTGATCCGCAGTTATTTCCTCGTCGATGCTGTGGGCTATAATAAAATTAAGGGGAAACCGTTTTTGGTAAGCGAGCTTGTCTCCAAGATTGACGAGGTCTTGGCGAGTTAATTTGACGTCGCCGCCGGCTGCCTTTGTGTTTCCCAATGCTCCGACGCCTCAGGAATGCTCAGCAGGTGGCCGTCAAGACCCGCAAGTCGCCGGATCGGCGGCGTGAATTCATGACCAAAGAAGCACGGACGTTGTCTGTTACCGGATGAGGCGTCTGAGAAAGTTTAACGACCAATGAGCACTGATTCATCAGCTTTGCCGGTTCTCACCGCGAAGGATTTTGCAAGTGACCAGGAAATCCGCTGGTGCCCGCGCTGCGGGGACTATTCGATTCTGGCCCAGATGAAGAAGGTTTTGCCGAAGCTCGGCATCCCCAAGGAGAACTTCGTCTTCGTGTCGGGAATTGGGTGTTCCAGCCGGTTTCCGTACTACATGGACACGTACGGCTTTACCGGCATCAACGGGCGTGACCCCGCGCTGGCAACCGGCGTTAAGGTCCGCCGGCCCGACTTGAGCGTGTGGGTCATCACCGGCGACGGCGACGCCCTGTCGATCGGCGGCAACCACCTGATGCATGCGATCCGCCGGAACATCGACCTGAAAATCATCTTGTTCAACAACCAGATCTACGGATTGACGAAAGGGCAATATTCTCCGACCAGCCCGCTTGGGTCGCGAACCAAAAGCACGCCGATGGGTTCGGTCGACAACCCGGTCACGCCGCTGTGTGTGGCAATTGGTTCCGAGGCCACGTTCGTCGCCCGCGCGGTTGACGTCGATATTAAGGGATTGGTCGAAACGTTGGAGCGGGCAGCGGCTCACAAGGGGACCGCGTTCGTCGAAGTCTACCAAGACTGCAACGTATTCAATCCCGGTGCGTTTTCGTATGCAACCGACAAGAAGATCAAAGAGGACAATTTGATCTATCTCGAACACGGCAAGCCGTTGATCTTCGGCAAGGACGGCGAAAAGGGCATCCGCCTCAACGAAATGAAGCCCGAAATCGTCGAACTGGGCAAAGGCATCAGCGAGGACGATCTGCTGTTCCACGACGAAAAAGCGGAAGAACCGAGCTTGGCATTCTTGCTGTCGCGGATGCGGTATCCGGAATTCCCCGAACCGGTGGGCGTGTTTCGCGACGTTGAAAAATCTGTGTATGATGAGCGGGTGAACGCCCAGGTCGACGAGGCCGTCCAGAACAAAGGGGAAGGGGACCTCGAAGCCCTCTTTAACAGCGGCGATACGTGGACCGTCAAATGATCGCGGCGACAGCCGGGCTTCTGAACCTGCCTGGCGCAGTTGTTACGATAAATGATTAGGGTGCCACTGGCTATACCCGTGCCGCGAGGACGATCGCGCCGGTTGGGTTTTACACTGACGAAGCCAGCGGCACACAATTCCCAAGTTCAGTGGTGATTAAGCACAAGTGGCGACTTCGTAGTTTTTCCGAAAAGGAAAAGAAGCATGATTTGCCCGGATTGTCGCTTCGATAACATCGCCGGCGCTGACGTCTGTGAAAGCTGCTGCGCGTCGCTGGTGCTCGGCGAGGAATTTAGCAATGCGCTGGAACGGGGAATCGTCGCGCACGCGGTCGACGTGCTGTGCGCGAAACGCCCGGTCTGCGTTCCCGCGAATACGCCTGTTCGCGAAGCGGTCGACTTGATGCTCAAGCACCAAACCGGCGCCGTGTTGGTGGAGACCGACGGCGAATTGTCCGGTATTTTTACCGAACGTGACGTGCTCAACGACGTCAGTCAGGACACTTCGCAACTGAGTGACGGGATTGAGCAGTACATGACGCTCAGCCCCGAAACAATCACCAAGAAAGACTCCATCGCCTACGCCATGCATCCCATGGGCGTCGGCGGCTATCGGCATTTGCCGGTCGTTGACGATGCGGGTAACCCGACCGGCATCATTTCCGCTCGGGACATCATGCGATTTCTCTGCGTCCGCTACGCCAACTCGCGCGACGGGGAATAGTCCGCCGCTCACAAGTGCTTGAGGTGACCTGCGATGGACCGCCCCTTACCGAAGCTGCTGTTGGTGGGGCAGATTGAGCATGCCGAAATGCGGCCTGTGGCTGAGTGCATCGCGGAAATTGTCCCCACAAAGCAGCTGATTCGCGCCGCAACGATCTCCGATATCGCCGAGGCGACCGGGGCGGTCTTTCCGGATGTTGTCGTCATCTGCCAATTGTGGCCGGATGAATACGCACGTGGTGAAATCGAGGAGCTGTTCGCACGGTTCCCATTAGCGACCATTCTCGTCTGCTTCGGATCCTGGTGTGACTCCGACGGGCGCAACCGTCACCTGTGGCCCCCGGCCACGCGTGTTCCCGCAGCCGCCTCTGCGATTTTGATTCGCCGCGTCTGGGAGGATGCGGTCGCCGGCCTTTCGCCGCTGCCCAAAACGGCCGCCATCGAGGAAGTCTATCTCCGTCAGCACGCGGGCGCCCTCGCGCACATCGGCCGCGATCTGCACGGTCCTGTCACCGTCGCGTCCGCTGATCCGGCAATTCGGGCGTGGCTGACCGACGCCCTCCGCGCCGCCAAATTCCACGTGGCCGATGATTGTCGCGACTCGTCTCTGCCGCAGGCCGCAATTTGGGATGCGCCCGTTTGGGATCATCGCGCAAGCTCCCAACTGCGTCAATTCCGCGATGCGCACTCGGGGATTCCGCTGGTAGTCCTCATCGGCGGACTCCGCCCGCATCAACAGCGAGAGGCAATGCAGTGGGGAGCCGACTGTGTCTTGCCCAAGATTGCGCCGATTGACGTGATTTTGGAAAGCCTCGCCGCACTGATGCGCGATCGCGCTGTGATTCAATCGGGCGCGTGATGCCCCCGATTGTCTTTTCGCTCAATCGTAACCGCGCGACCGGCATGCCTTTGCGTGCCGGTGTCGTGCCTGACCAAGTAAAGTGTGCCACGCGCGAAGAGTTTGAAGAATTGGTTCGTCCTACACTGAAAAAGGTGCGTTGCGACGCTGCCTACTTTACTTTGCGGGGCGGGAGTTTGGCGGCGCGGAGGTTGCGGAAGGCGAGGTCGGTGGTGGGGTCGTGTCCCTGCAAGCTGAAGTGCCCGGCCGCGGTCCGCAGGCCTTCGCGGGGATTGTCGTTCGGTTCCCGCTCGTCGGTCCAATCGGTCACGGGGAAACCGTTGACCCACACAGCGATATGCGGCCCCTGGGCGATGACGGTCATGGTGAACCACTCGTGATCCGAACTGACGACCCGCCGGGAGGGGACGCGGCGATAGATGCCGCCGGTGCCGAAATCGACCGGCTGATTGCGGTCGTCCCCTTTCCATTCGTTGCGGACTTGTGCTTCGTAGCCGTTCATCTGATCGGCGGCCGCGGCGGGCAGCGCGCGAAAGAAGATGCCCGAATTCAAATGCTCGCCGTGGGAAATGATCTCCGCCTGCAACACGAAATCGTCCCAGGTCCCTTCGCTTTCCAGATAACCGCGACCGTTGGTGACGTGAATCGCGCCGTCTTCGACTTCGAATTCGCTCTTGCCGCCCGGCACGACCCGCCAGCCGGTCAGGTCGGTGCCGTTGAAAATCGGCGAAATTCCCAACGGTTTGAGGCTGATGTTGCGAAACTTGACGGCTCCCTCACGAAACTGCAAGCCGATATACCCGGTGCGGGGCCGATCGGAACTCTCATCCGTATACTCCAGAACGGTTTCGCCGTCCACGGTCGCCGAAATCTGATTCCCGCCGACGGTGATGTGATAGGTCACCCACGCGCCGTCATTGGTCACGGTCTTGGTCGGCTGCGCTCGGGCGACCAGACTGGCGGTCGCAAATTGTTCGTGTGTATCGCACAGGTTGAATTCATAACAATCGACCGCGGGGTTTTTGGGAGCGGGCGGATTGCGGAGAAAAATGCCGCTGTTGCCTCCCTTTTCAACCCAACAGTCGCAGCGTAACTCGTAGTCGGCAAACTGCGTCGTCGTGTTCAACCAACCCGGCTCGCCCGTGGTAGCGACGATTTCGCCGTTTTCGACGCGCCAGTTGGCGTTACTGGTCGACTGCCAACCGAACAGCGACTCACCGTCGAAAAGCTCGATCCAACCATCGGCGATTTCCGCCGGCGAGAGCGGACGGTGCGCGGACTCGGTCACTTTCTCCACTTGCGGCGCGGACCGCTTCGTCGGCGGAGCGGACCTGGGGATCGATTCCGGTGGTTTCTCCGCACCGCACCCCCACGTAAACAGCATCAATCCAGTCAGCGCCCAGTGACAGTTCCGCATCGGAGACTCCCGCCAATCTTCGGCCGTACAAGGTCCAGTGTTTCCGTGGGCGTTATCGTCTAATAAACACCACCGGATGCCAAGCTTCGCCCGGGTGATTCGTAGAACTATCCCCCCGATTTTTCGGTTGCTTCTGGCGGTCGCCGCGTTCCCCGCGAGGCTCCTTGCTGGATCCGCCCTTGGATCTCCAAGAACATGGGATTGCCCGGCTGCAGCCGCATCAGCCGGTCGGCGGCGTCGAGGGCCTTGTCCCACTGCTGCTGTTTTTCATAGAGCAGAGTCAACGTCATGAGAAAATCGGGCACCGTCGGATCGAGCACATAGGCCCGTTCGAGCGCCGCGGTCGCCTGGTCCTCCCGCCCGAGCAGATAGTTTACCAGTCCCAGGCGGTATTGGATCGTGGCATTATTGGGCAACAGCCGCGCGTCGCGGGCCAGAATCTCCGCTTCTTCCTCGCGGAGTCTGCGGACCTCCTCAGTTTCTCCTTGCTGCTCCAATAGGCCCGCCAGATTGGAACGGGGACCGGCCACGTTCGGTTCCAGACGGATCGCCGTACGATACTCATCGGCCGACTGCTGGGCCTTGCCTTGATTGGCATACAGTAGCCCCAGGCTGAGGTGGACGCCTGATTGATCAGCGTGCGCATTGAGCCCCGTCTGATATTCGGTCAGCGCCAGGGCCAAGTGCTGTTGCTCATCCGTATTCAAGATTCCCGGAGGCAATACCGACAGCAACCGCGCGGCTGTGATCCGCACTAGTCGTGTCGAGTCAGTCAGCAGCGGCGCGATGCGGCGTTTCTGTTCTTCCGCTTCTTCCCTCGAACGCGGTTGCCAACCCTCGAAAATTTGCAGCGCCGCCGTGCGAACCAACGGATCGCTATCCTTGAGCGCCTTGTATACCGCATCCCGACTGGCGACCGTATCGTAGCGGGTGGCCAGCAACGAGACCGCCGTCGCCCGCACGATCGCGCCTTCGTTCCGATCACGGGACAGCTTGGCCAGTTTGGGGACGGCCGACGGCGCGCTCTTGCGGCCGGCGGCAATGATCTCGCCGTAGTGCGGATCCTGCCGCCGCTTGGGACCGTACCATTCGACGACTTTGTCCGCCGCCCACTGCGGCGTTTCTTCCGGTTTCGTATGGCAGCCGTTGCACGCGTTCGGCGTGCCGATTTTGACGGTCAGATCCGGCCGCGGGACGCGCAGACTGTGGTCGCGGCGGGGATCGACCACCATGTAGTTCTTCGACGGCATATGGCACTCGACGCAAGAGGCGCCTTCGGTACCGATCTTGTGATGGTGATGGTTCGGGCCGTCGTATTTGGCCGGCAAATGGCACTGCGTGCAGAGGCGGTTCCCCTCGAATTTTAGTTTGGTTGTGTGCGGGTCATGGCAATCGGTGCAGCGGACCCCCTTCCGGTGCATCAGGCTTTGCAGGAATGATCCGTAAACGTAGACCTCTTCGTTGATCTGCCCGTCGGGATAGTACAAATGCTCATCCAGCAGTGACAAATTGAAGTAGTCGAGAAACTTGTCACCCGGCTGAAATCCGGGATAGATATGCTGGCGGTGCGAATGGCAGGGGGCGCACGTTTCCAACTGCGCCCGCGGATTGGCGTCCTTTAGCTTGGCAAGTCCATAACCGTATCG
>CALFYU010000119.1 GCA_937952455.1 uncultured Planctomycetaceae bacterium | reverse complement strand
GCCTGCGCGCATCACCACCGCATCATTCACTGCGACATCAAACCGGATAACCTGCTGCTGTTTCCCGACGGCACGCTGATGTTGACCGACTTCGGCATCGCCAAAGTGGCTCTGCGGACGATTCGGGCCTCCGGATCCGGGACGCTGGGTTATTGCGCTCCGGAACAGGCGATGGGCAAACCGTCGTTTCGCTCCGACGTGTTTTCGATCGGGCTGATCATGTACCGCATGCTCACCGGCCATCTTCCCGAATGGCCTTTTTCCTGGCCCCCCGAGGGATATCGACGGCTGAAAGGACGCGTGCATCCCGACATGGTCGCCCTGATGCGGCGGGCGATCGAAATCGATCCCCGCGCCCGGTTTTCCAACGCACAGTCGATGCTCGCGGCTTTGAACCGTGTCAAATCACGAAAAACGGACCGCACCGCCAAACTGGATCAAGCGGCGCGCCGCACCGCCACCACTCATGACTGGAAGACGTTGCGATTCCGGCAGTTTCAACGTTTGATCGGCAAGTCGCTGGAGACGCATTTTCATTGTCACCGCTGCGCCGGCCCGGTTGCGGAGTCGATGACGACCTGCCCGTGGTGCGGGGTTGACCGCCAGGTGCACGGCGACGGTACACAGTTTCCGCTCTCCTGCCCCCGCTGCTGCCGCGGCTTGAAACTCGACTGGCCGAATTGCCCCTGGTGCTATGGGGCGGGGTTTGAGTTGACGACAACGAGGTCGTTTTCAGATAAACGGTATACGGCCCGCTGCGGAAACCCGGGCTGCTCGCGCCGGCAGTTGATGCCGTTTATGAGATACTGTCCCTGGTGCCGCCGCAAGGTCAAACGCAAATGGCAGATTGAAGGCTCAAGCGACCGCTGCCAATGTTGCGGTTGGGGCGTGCTGCGCGAGTTTTGGAGCCATTGTCCGTGGTGCGGCAAATCGTTGGATAGGAAGTAGACGAAATGAATCAAAGCCTCCTCAACGGCAGCCGGCTGTACTTCAGCGAGGATATGGCCGAGGCGGAGATTGTCCCGGTGGCCGGGGGGAGTGCCTGCGTTTTTTCCCGCCGCTGCCCCAGCAAGAGCGGTTCGAATGAAGATGCCGCCGCCATCGTGCCGGTCGATGACTCGACCGCTGTGCTGATCATCGCTGACGGATTGGGGGGAGCGGCCTTGGGGGAAAAGGCGTCGCGGGTGGCGACCGAGGCAATTGTCGCCGCCGTCTCCGCTTTTGAGGAGGCCGGCGGCGCCGAGGCCGTGCTGCGGACGGCAATTCTGAATGGAATCGAAAACGCCAACGCCGCCGTCCGTGAACTGGGCAACGGAGGAGCGACGACGATGGCCGTCGTCGAAATCACCGCCGACACGATGCGGCCCTACCATGTCGGCGATTCGGGCATTCTGGTGACCGGCGGACGGGGCAAGGTGAAACTGCAAACCATCGCCCACTCGCCCGTCAGTTACGGAGTGGAGGCGGGACTGATCGACGATTCGCAAGCCCTGCACCACGAAGACCGGCATATCGTCTCTAACGTGATCGGCATGGAGAATATGCGGATCGACATCGGTCCCCCACTGAAATTCCGCGCCCGTGACACGGTGTTGCTCGCCAGCGACGGCCTGTTCGACAACCTATATACTGAAGAGATCGTCGAAGAAATCCGCAAAGGACCGCTCACCAAAACGGCAAACGCATTGCGGGACACGCTGGCCCGTCGGATGGCCGGGGCCGAAAGCGGCCTCCCCTCGAAACCGGACGACACGACTTTCATTATTTTCCGCCGCACGTCGGTCACGTAGCCCTTAGCGGACGCCTCCATCGGCTTGTCCCGCAGTGTCTTTGCGTGTTACCCATCTTGCAAGGTCGTACACGCAATTAGCGGCACCGCATTCCCTATCGTCTACCGGGCCAGTTTCAACGGCCTCTGTTTGCTCGCCGCACGTTGCAAGGAACGCAAATGAACTGCGTCATGCAGCATCCGAGCCGACCGCCGTGCCGCCGCACGCGACCACTCCGGTTCGAGATGCTGCGGCGCATCCTCCCGAAAGATATCGGGAACGGCCACGTCGGATTCTGCATCGACCTCTACGGCGAGCGTCGTGTCGTCGAAGATATCGAGTGCTTCCTCAACGCGCGGTTGAGGCCGAGGGAACTCCGGCAATCGTCCCAGCGGGCCAAGGTTCATCGTCATGCAGTGCAGCGCCCCCTCGGATTGGATGACTTCGCTGGCGTCGACGGCCACAATCTTCCAACGCGGCAACAGTCTGGAATACGTCTGCCGCGCCAAGTCGCGGATTCCCAGATCGGCGTCGCCGTACGTCGGCATCATTAACACACCGTTGGCAAAAATGACATTCGTATGCGTCCGCCAGATCCCATCGTCGTGCGGCGGCATGTCCATGCGGACGACGTGCAGCCACTTGTCGCCGATTTTGGTTTTCGAGAGGGCGATGGCATTCCGATCGAGGATTTCGGCGTTTAAAGGATCTACGTTCGGGTCGAATCGTCCCACGACGACGACGTTGCTGGAGACGAAGGTCGCGAACATATCCGCATGTCCCGTCGGTTCGCCGGCGAGCGGTTCGAGCACACAGATCTGTTCAATTCCGCATCGCTCGCGCAGGACCGTCCGCATTGTCGATTCGTCGACTTCGCCGAAGACGTTCTCGTCAAACAGTCGCGACGTCGTGATCACCAGCCCGGCACCGTTGCTGAGCAAATTCCCGCCGTCGATTCGCAAGGGCAGGGGATCGACCTCGAGATTCAAGAGCCGCCCCAATTCGCTGGGGACGCGATCGTCCTGCGCCCGGTCGACGTCGTAATCGGGATCGATCACGACGGGCTTGCCTTCCCGGGACCGCACAATAATCGGGCCGTAGTCGCGGGCCCACATCGTATCGTGAGGCAATTGGGCAAATCGGATGTGGTTGGCCGGGACCGAATTCTCTTCGAGCAGTTGTGTGACCTGTTCGCTCTGTTCCAGGTCCGAGACCAACAGGATCAGTTCGACCTTTTCGTGAGTCGCTCGGACGATCTCGGTCAGCAGATCGGGGAAATCGTCCACGAGATCGCGGCACGCTAATAATAAGGCGCGTTGCTTTTCAAACTCGCCCGGGATGCGGCGAGTGATCGACTTGAGTGGAGGTTTGAACTCCGTGGCGTCGTCCGCTTCGCGGGTGACTTGTGTCCAGGGATAGTCCGGGGCGACGACGCGAAAGGTTTCGCCGTGGCGGGCCAATCCGGAGGCGTCGCGGCGATCGTCGGTGTAACCATTGCCGGCAAGCAGTGAAATCAGCAGTACAAAAACGGCCAAGCCGGACCGTCGTGGTTGAAACATGTTGTCGTTCCTGGAGGTCAAATCACTTCCCTGCGTCATGCGGCCGTGCATCCAACTCGCTCTGGGTCCGGCGGGTGTGAGGCGAATCCAACGTGTCCTTTTTGGGCGAACGCGTGCCTCACGCCTTATCAACGGCGGCAGATGCGTCGGACGTTGCGCCTCAATTTCTTGGGGCTGTCCTCGGCGATGACTCCGTGAATTCGCGCGCCGCAGGAACAGCATTCCCAACTCGCTTCGACTTCGCCGCGGCGTGCGGTTCGTAGCGGCAGCGGTAGCGAACAGTCCTCGCAGGAGGTAATGCGAACCGAGGTTTCGTCAGCCGTTTTGGACAACGATTGTCTCCCCAAAGCTCAGGTCGATCCTTAGCGGGGCCGTCTAATTGAGATGTCCCGCGCGGATTGAAAACATTGAGTGTGCCGAAGCGGCCACCGCACCGCCGTATAGCAACTGGCGTGCCGGATTTTTAAGGGGAGAGTCGGGCCGATTCACAAGCGATTCACGGCGAGCATGTTAGAGCAAATACGCGCCGAGACGTCCATCACAGGCTTATATGCAGAATCGGAGGTAATACTTCCGATTTTTGTATGTTAGGAGAACGCCGTTCACCAATGGCGGTGCCGGTTATCGACGACGGGGACGGAAATCTTCCTTACGGAGGCCGTACTCCCGCATTTTTTCATAGAGCGATCGCGGCTCAATCCCCGCCTTAATCGCCGATTCACCGACGCGGCCGCGGGTTTCCTCCAAAATTCGCGCCAAGTAAGCCCGTTCAAATTGAGCGACGACTTCCTGCCGAGCTTCGCGAATCGGTAGATTCCACCATTCGGCGGGATACTTGCCTTCGCCGCCGAGTCCTCCGGGGTATCGTCGGGTTGGCATCCCGTCCGGATAGCGGGCGACAGCGATGTTTTCGGGAAGATCGGCCACGACAATCGTGTCGCTGTCGCACAGCAGCACCGCGCGCTCGATGACGTTGATCAGTTCCCGGACGTTGCCCGGCCAGGAATAGTTGACCAATTCCGACATCGCGTCGTCTTCGATGTCCGTGACGTTGCGGCCTATCGACGTGCGGAACCGGCTAATGTAGTCGTGCACCAGGGACGGAATGTCCTCGCGGCGCTCGCGCAGGGGGGGAATCGACAAATTGACGACGCCCAACCGATAGTACAGGTCGCGGCGAAATCCTCCCGACTCGACTTCGTGCACCAGATCGCGATTGGTCGCCGCAATCACGCGAACATCGACCTGGGTCACCCGTTCGCTCCCTAGGCGCTGCACCTCGTGGTTTTGCAGGACGTGCAGCAGTTTGACCTGTAAATGCAGGGGCATTTCGCCGATTTCATCGAGAAACATGGTGCCGCCGTGCGACAGCTCAAACCAGCCGCGGCGGGCCCGGGAGGCGCCGGTAAAGGCCCCTTCCTCATGCCCGAACAACTCGCTTTCGAGCAGTGTTTCCGGCAGGGCACCGCAATTGACGGCGATAAACGGACCGCTGCTGCGGGGTCCTTCGGCATGAATCGCCCGCGCCAAGCGTTCCTTGCCGACACCGGTTTCGCCGGTGATCAACAGCGACGTATCGCTGCTGGCCACGCGCTGGGCGATGTTGATAAACGCCTGCATGGCGGGGCTATCCGACACGAAATCAGAGAGCTGCGGTTGCCCGATGCTGTTGCGGGACGCGATCGTCTGTTCGACGGCATTCCGCCGCCGTTGAAAAACGGCGGACAGCGCC
>CALFYU010000118.1 GCA_937952455.1 uncultured Planctomycetaceae bacterium | reverse complement strand
TCGGCCGGATGCCATTGGATCATCTACTCGTTTCTTGCCGTAGGGGGCTTCGCGACTCTGCCTACTAATGTGGATTCCAATACTTCTACCGCCGATGTGCCCGTGATTGAAATCGTGCGCGTGACGCAGCGGTTTCCGGGGGTGGTGGCGCTTGACGACGTCTCGTTGGCGATTCGATCCGGCGAGACGCACGCGATTGTCGGGGAGAATGGGGCTGGCAAGTCGACGTTGATGAAGATTCTGGCCGGCATCCATTGCCGCTACGAAGGGGAGTTGCGGATCAGCGGCCGGGCGGTGCGGTTTTCCTCGACGCGGGATGCCGAAGCAGCCGGCGTGAGCATCATCCATCAGGAACTGAATCTGGTGGACGAGCTGTCGGTGGCGGCCAATATCTTCTTGGGGCGCGAAGTGCGGACCGGTTGGGGATTTCTTGATGAGCGGGCGATGCGCGGCAAAGCAGCGGAATTGCTGCAGACGCTGGGGTGCGACATCGATCCCGATACCCCCGTCGGACGCTTGCGCGTGGGTGATCAACAACTTGTCGAGATCGCCAAAGCGCTGCTGCTGGACAGCCGCATCCTGATCATGGACGAACCGACGTCGGCCCTGACCGATGCGGAAGCCCGGCGGCTGTTTCGCGTGATCGGCGATTTGAAACAGCGGAGCGTGACGATCCTCTACATTTCGCACAAAATGGACGAAGTGTTTCGTCTGGCCGACCGGATCAGCGTGCTTCGCGACGGCCGCCTGATCGAGACGGTCACACCGGCGGAAACCAATGTCACGGCGGTCACGCATCTGATGGTGGGACGCGACATCGAAGCGGTGGCACTGGGCGATGACCGTGCGGTGGGTGCGGAAGTGCTCCGCGTCGAGAATCTGCATCTGGCAACTGAGAGTTCGACGAGGGACTGGCGGCTGGAGAATATCGGCTTCACGCTGCACGCGGGCGAGATCTTGGGAGTCGCCGGATTGCTGGGGGCCGGGCGGACGGAGTTGTTGGAAGTGCTTTTCGGAGCGGCCGCGTCGAAAACGGAGGGGACGATCTCTCTTCACGGACAACGGGTGAAGTTCACACATCCCCGCGAAGCCCTGCAGACCGGCGTGGCCTTTGTGGCAGAGGACCGCAAACGGCAGGGGTTGTTCGAAAACCTGGACGTCGCCGGCAACGTGACGCTTTCGAGCCTGGAAAAATTGGCGGCCGGTGGATGGGTTTCTGCTAAAGCGGAAAGGCGAGCGGCGGAGGAGTCGATCGCGCAATTGAAAGTTCGCACGTCCGGCCCGGACGCGGCGATCACGGAACTCAGCGGCGGAAATCAACAAAAGTGCATCATCGCCCGGTGGTTGCGGACTGAGCCGCGGGTGTTGCTGCTGGACGATCCGACTCGGGGCATCGACGTGGGTGCTAAGGCTGAGATTTATAGGTTGGCGGACGAACTGTGCCGCCGCGGTCTGGGGATTCTGGTGACGTCGAGCGAACTGCCGGAATTATTGACCTTGTGCGATCGCATCATGGTGCTCAGCGAGGGACGGCTGACGGGAATGTTTTCCCGCAGCGAGGCAACCGAACAGAAACTGATGGAAGCGGCCACGCTGCGGCGGTGAGGTGCATTGCCGCTGCCGCCGGTCATCCGGCATAATGGAGGCTATGAGCGAAACGACAAGCCGCATCGGCCGGACACAAGTTGGAATCATTGCCGCGATCTGTTTGGGCATCGCCGCGGGCTGCTGGTTTTTCTTCCCGCAGAATGAAGCGCTGCTCTCAGCGTTTTTGCGCGTGGGGATCGTAATGACCGCGCTGTGGTTTGCCGTCCCGGCCAAAGGGGCGGAGTTGGCTTGGGAAAAAATCCTGCCGATCCTGGCCGGCGGTCTGGTCCTCGTGGCATTGGCCAAACGCGTGTTGATCGTGGCCCTGCCGCTGGCCATCGCCGTGGGAGTCGCCGCCTATTTCCTCCGCCCGCGTCACAAACCGAAACCGGGCGAACGTCGGAATTAGATGTGGCGTTCAATTCCCGTGTTTGGCCTTCGGCCAATCGGCCGCTTCATGCGAATAGATCGGACAGCGATAATTCAAATCCAGGAAGCACATCGCCACCGTCGAGTGTTTCGTCGCATGTGACCGATCGCGGTTCGGCATTAGGACGATAGACGGTCACGCATTGTCCGGCCGGATCGACGTCCCAGATCATCTGCCCGCCCGCTGTGAGCCAGCGTTTCGCCTTGTCGCGCACTCGCGTATCGGTATCGTGCGGGGAACGTACCTCGACAGCCAGATCAGGAGCACCGGGCCAATAGGCCTGTTCCGGTTCGGTGTCAGGCAGGTTAATCGCGGCGATGAACGCGATGTCGGGCGCAAGAACTGTGTCAGGGTTTTGCTGGATCAAAAATCCGGTCTCCGCTCCGAAACAACGTCCTAACCGGTGCTGTTCGACGTGGCGCCCGATCAAAATCGAGAGCCGGAACACTAGCTCACCGTGCCTCCACCCGGCGGGTGACATCATGCGGAGTTCTCCCGACACCAATTCATAGCGGACGGAATCGTGGTCCAGCCGCAGCAATTCATCCGCCGTCATCGGCTTAGTGGTGGACATAACTTCACCCGCAATTCATCAAAAAACGTCATCCGACAGACCTCATCATAACAGACGACCGGCTGGCTTTGACCCTCAATATTGCGCCGGCTCGCGGGTGCCGGTTCCTTTTTGTTTGGTGGCGGAATCGCCCAATTCCTGGCGGGCGTCGTCGGCCAGTTTCTTCAAGCGGGCGACCACGTCGGGATGTTTGTCCTTGACGTCGGTCGTTTCGCCGATGTCGTCGTCCAGGTTATACAACGCCAATCCCGTTTCCCCCTTCGTGTAACCGTCCGGTTGGCCGTCCTGTCCGGGCGCGCCGGTCAGGCTGCGATACTCGTGGGGGAAATGTAGCTTCCACGGGCCGCTGCGGATCGCCTGTAGGTGGTTGCCCCAGTAATAGTAGTACGCCTCATGCGGCGTCTTCGCGTTCTTTTCGCCCGACATCAGCGGCCAAATGTCCTTGCCATCAATCGCGTGCTCCGAGAGCTTGGTGCCGGTCAATCTCGCCAACGTGGGCAGAATGTCGATCGTGGCGGCGACTTCGTTGCAGACGGTGCCCGCCGGGATTTTTCCGGGCCAGCGCATGATGCACGGCTCGCGGACGCCTCCCTCCCAGGTCGTCCCTTTGCCCTCCCGCAACGGCCCCGCCGAGCCGGCGTGGTTGCCGTAGGAGAGCCACGGTCCATTATCCGAGGTAAAAATCACCAGTGTATTGTCGTCCAACCCGTTCCGCTTGATCGCGCCCAGAATCTGGCCGACCGACCAGTCGACTTCAGAAATCACGTCGCCGTACATCCCCTGTTCTGACTTGTCCTTGTACTTCTCCGACACAAACAACGGGACGTGCGGCATGGAGTGCGGGACATAGAGAAAAAACGGCCGGTCTTTATGCTCATCGATAAACTTCACGGCGTGCTCGGTGTACCACGTGGTGAGCTTGGTCTGGTCGGGGTTGTGTTCGATGGTCTTGGTTCCCGAGATCAACGGCAGCGGCGGATATTTGTCACCGGCAGTCGGATGATAGGGCCACATGTCGTTGGAGTAGGGGAGACCGAAATAATCGTCAAAGCCGTGATTGGGGGGCAGGAATTCTTCGTGGTGCCCCAGATGCCATTTGCCGTAAATGGCCGTTGCGTAACCCCGTTGTTTGAGCAATTCCGGGATCAGCATCTCGTCTTCGTGGATACCGTGATTGGTGCGATGGCTGGGCGCACCGAGCATGCCGATGCGGTTGGGATAGCAACCGGTGAGCAGCGCCGCTCGCGACGCCCCGCAAACGGCCTGTGCGACGTAGAAATTCGTGAACCTCATCCCCTCGGCGGCCATGCGGTCCAGGTTCGGCGTTTGGAAACCCTCAGCGCCGAAGCAGCCAACGTCGGCATAGCCTTGATCGTCGGTGAAGATGATCACCACGTTCGGCAATCGCGGCTGCGCATCATCGGCGGCGGCGGCAATCGTGGCGATCCAGGAAACGAGTGCGAAAGAGATGAGGGAGAGCAAGGTTCGTCGTCGGAGCATGGCGGGACCTTCATTGCACGAAAACGGGCGTCGTAATAGTTACGACGCCCATTATGAGCAATTTCGCCGTCACCGCAAAGCGACTGATCGTTCCGATCGACGTTACAGCAGGCTTTCCAGCAGCAGCCGCATTTTTCGCATTTCCACGGCGCGGTCGATATCTCCCAGTCGTTCGGGCAGGATTTCGACCGAAAGCGCCAGGTTATAGTTGTTGCGCTGCAGTTGGCTGATGATGCGGCTGTAATCGACTTCGCCTAGACCGATGCGGACCTGCAGTTCGTTGGGCAGCGTATCGCGGAGGTGCGTATGAAACACATAGGGAAATACCTGGTCGTACGATTGGTCCGAGTGCGGTCCACAGATGTAGTAGCTGGGATCGAGCGTAAGACCGACACCGGAGGCGGCCTGGCACAGTTCGACGGCCGTATGCGGGTCTTCGGTCAGGTGTCCCGTTTTGGTCTTGATGGAAACATGAATGCCGTCGGCGCTGGCTACGCGGTGATAGGCGCGCAATCGATCGATCTCAGCGTTGAAGGGGGTTCCCAGCGGGGATGCGGGAATCGTGATTTGAGTCAGACGAAAATGCTGCGCGACTCGCACGATCACCTTGAAGTCGGCGATGGACAACTCGTCTTCGAGCGTCATCGCAATCGGCGTCATGCGGGTGACGTCGCGGAATCGGGCACAGAATGACTCGGGATCCGCGACGACTTGCGACGGCTTGAGATGCTCCTGGGATTCATCCAGCCAGATTTCGACCTTGTCGTACTGCAACTCGGCAAGCTGTTCACAGGCATCTTCAAACGGTCGATCCGAGAAGCAGCGGGTTGAAGCGGCAACAAACACTCCTCACACTCCCTTGATTCCGGCCCCTAGCTCGTAATCCATTTCCTAGCAAGATGTTGCGAAAAACCATGCGGAAGGGCCGGTTCGCATTGGCTTCGCCGGATGTGAATTTAGCGGAACCAGGGGAATTCTGCAAGGTCGATGGGTTCGCGTTGTCACAATGATCGGTCCATGCACAACGATCGGTGCTGTTGTGACATATGTACTGCCGATAAAGCTTGCACACCGGATGGCCGGCTACCCGTTTCGACCCAGAACAGGCCGTCTGCGAGACCCACAGACCGGTTGCAAGACCCGGTCGGTGCCGCGTTTGAGGTACCCACTCCGCGAGGAGGGCAACGCTGCGCATCACAGGACTTGTCAATCAGTCAATAAAATCGAAATCACGGAGGGCTTCTGAGAATGCGAAATCACGCATTGTGGACGATATTGGCGGGGCTGTCACTATTTGCCTGTGTCGGCTGTGCCACGACGGAATCGGGCGGTGTTTTCCGCGGCCAAACGCCGTGCGCAACCTGCCAAAACGGCGGATACTGTAACGGCGGTTATTGCAACGGTGGTTGCCCGGACGGAACCTGCTACGGCGGCTGCCCCGACGGAATGTGCCTCGACGGCATGTGCGGCGACGACTGTAACGGTGGCTGCTTCGGCGGACATGGCGGTTGCTTCGGCGGACACGGTTGCCGCCTGTGGGGCAACCATGACAAGTGGGCCGGCTCGAACGTGCACCACTACTACTCCAGCATGGTGCCGCAGTGCGGCGTCGGCACGGCGATGCCGATGATGGTTCAATATCCGTACTACACCACCAAAGGTCCCGACGACTTCTTCTATTGCGGCGACTGAGACCTAGTGTTTTGAAGTCGCACGGGGAACTGTTCAAGGAGGAACAACCGCGGAGCACCCATGCCTTCGCGGATGAGGGACGGTAGGATCACCGTGTTCCTCGTGCGACCGCGAAACTGACGCGAACGACGGCCACCGCTGCTCAAATCGGGCAGCCGGTGGCCGTTTTGTTTATTTGGCAACACGCTACACGCGGTTTACGGTTCGTTCCGGACAAAGATCACAGCGACGTCGTCTTCAAAAACCGGCGTCCACCCGTCAGCGGCGCGGAGGCGGGCAATCAAGGCCTGCCGGTGGAGATGATCGATCACAACGGTCCGAACGTCGTAGCGCTGCAAACGCGTTTCCCAATCGGCCGGTGCAGATATCGTCGCCATATAGTCGACCCACACCGACCGCGGCACTAGATGCGCGTGCGAGGCAACGAAGATCGGCCAACGTTCCCCGTGCTGATGCCCGACCCAGGACAGATAATCTCCCCATTCATAGGTGTTAAAAATCTGTCCCGGCCGGCGATGGTTCAACAGGAATTCGGCCGCCGCGACCGGCGTCTGCTGCGACACGGCGGTCCGGATCTCCGATTGTCGGTCGGTCCAAATGAGACGTCCCCAAGGGCTCATCGCCGCCGCTATCATGATTCCCGTCGCCGATAGAATCGTCCATGCCCCGCGGGCACGGTCGGTTGGCTTCACGTTTTGACCGCGCAGGAGGCGATTCCACAAGGCCCCGCCGTGCAGGAGAACCACGTAAGCCGCGACGGGCGCAAACCAAACAATCATCCGCGACGTCCAAACGGTCGCTGCTCCCAGACCTGCGAGCAACAGGATTTCCGCTGTCGATTTCCGCCGGGGAGACCAATACAAAAGCGGCAGCAGCAGCAACACCGCCGCGACGAACCATTGGACTTGTACCGAAGCGAGCGATAGCCGTTGCCATTCGATCAGGTCTTTCAGGTTGGGATTTTGGGAGAACGTGAACGCGTGCACATACAGGTCCGCGCCGTAGGGATTCACCAACACGGCCAACGCGGCGCATAACAAAAGTAGAAACAGGCGGCGTGTCCGGCGGTCATGTCCCGCTGCAACGATGCGCCTGCTGCGGCGGATAACGTCCACCGCGCGTCCCAACGCAAAACAGCCGAGCAGTCCCAGTCCCATGATGAACGAGCCGTGCAGGTTTGCCCAGAGCATCATCAGTCCCGGCACAAGCGAATAGAGAATTCGACTGTAGTGGCGTTGTGAGAGAGCAGCCAGTAGGATCAAAAAACAAACGGCGCCGGCCAGTTGCGGGCGGATGACGGGGAGTTGTTGCCATTGCAGCGCGATCAATATGCCCGCCGCCGCCAAGCAGACGATCACACCGCGGGCGCGGCGCACGCCGATCCAAATCAAGATCGCACAGCAAGCAGTGATGCTGCCGGCATACAAGCATTGCAATCCGGCCAGTCCAACGTGGTCGAAGACTTGATAGGCGATGACCTGCGACAACCAGGCCGAATCGACAAGTCGGGACTTCGACGCCAGCGGCATGATCGGGTCGGTTTTGGGGAGGGCCTGCCGAGTGCAGATGATCTCGCCGTACTGCAAGTGTCCCCACAAGTCGGTGTGCCACAGCGGGACACGGGACAAGATGGCAAACGAGATGCTCAGCGCGATCACGTATATCGCTGTGCCGGCGCGCACCGCGTACCAGGGTCGTCGCCCGCCCGACCGGTCCTGGGCCGCCGGCAGGAAAGAAACGGCGGTATGGTGGTTGGGCGATTGGGGCATAGCTAACTGGCCGAGTGGCACAGGCGGCTGGTCCGCCAGTGCGTACGTGGATGAACGTCCGTGCGCAAGGAATACCCCACGTGACACGGCACTGGCGGGCAAGCCGCCAGTGGCACCCCGCGCCACCTCGGGGTGGGCGTGCCAAACGTGATCGGAATATCGACGATTTAAGTCTCTATTGACGGGTGAGGCGATTCAGCGACTACGTCGCCGTTCCCACGGCAGCACTGTTTGGATCGCCCGGGTCGGGCGGGGGCAGCCGCTGGTCTTGCGGTTTGGGATCGGGAACGGTTGGAATCTGCAGGTCGACCGGATCGCCGAAACGGTATTGTGGGAGGTTTCCGGGGAGAAAGGGGGGCAGCTTCAACGGCTGCGCGGGAGCCTGCGCCAGTAATCGATCGGCCCACTCGGGAGCATCGTCGTCGAAGACTTCGTCCAAGAGTTGGCGTGCCAGCTTGCGCTCTTGTGACGTCCGGAACGATAGACCGACCAGCGTCGCGTGACGCAATGCCGAGGTGCTTGAAGGATTATTGTGCACACCTTGCAAGATGGCGATCCAGGCGTCGTGGCGATTCCCGGTTCTCAGGTATTGCTCACTCAACTCCACCCAAACGGGATCGAGACGTGGGTCGATGGCAACCGCTTGGCGAAGATGCATGATCCGCTCTTGCCGCGACAAAGTTCTCGCACTTCCCAAGTGCCAGTGATATGTGGCGTTCCAGACGGGGTGCACGGCGAAGTACAGTCCCAGCGGGATCAACAAGTGCGCCGCCCCAAACACAGCGCGGGCCGGGATTCGCCAAGTTGAACCAGCAAAGGCGACACGACCGGCCAGATAGCCGTAAGCCAGGCCGGAGAAGTGGGCCAAGTTGGCGACGGGCAGGACTTTGAAGTAGGTGAGAGGAATGAAGACGACCAGCGAAATCAACATGAATCGGACCATTGGCGCGGGCAACATCTCCAGGATGTAGCGGTCGTGATCCCGCAATACCAAGAGATAGCCGAAGACTGCGCAAATCGCTCCCGAGATGCCGACCGCCATCGTCCCGACGAGAATTTCTGCCAATATCGAAACGACCAAGGAGACGGCAAACAACAGAGCCATTCTCAGGCTGCCGATGCGGTATTCCAGCAGTTGGCCCAAATACCACAGGCCCAGGCAATTGAGGACCAGATGGACAATCCCGCCGGTCAGGCTATTGCCGTGGTGCAGCCCGGCGATGAGCACCCGCCACCATTGGCCGTCCCAGATTTTTATGGGTCCGATATCGATCCGTTCCGGACCGGCGCCACCCGCCGGCATCGTGTATCCCAAGGGAACACCGAGTTGCTCTTGCGCGACTGCGTAGTTCAAATCTTCAAACAGCACCAAGTAAAAAGTCCACGCCAACAAGGCTGAGCAAATAAATATGATGCTCGCCGTCACCGGGGCGGATCGAAAGACTTGTCGGACGGTCGTCCACATAACACACGCGAAGCCGGATCGAGTTCTCACGCGGCCGATCGGGCGAAATCCCAGTTTATCGGCCTGTCGAGCGCATCATAAGCCGTGGGGCGAATTCAGGGAAGGACAGCTTTGCCGGTTACGCGAATATGAGTCGTGTGCCTATTAACCTCCATGGATCAAGCGGCGACTGACGGTTTGTCCGCCAATGCCGGCCGCGCAACGAGCGAAACACTGCTGGACAAGCCAGCCGTGGCGCCCGATTCGTGGGTTGGTCAGGATTTTGGTGCGGCTTCTAATTGCGGCGAATGGGATACCACTTAGGCGACCCGGAGAATTTCGGCGGCGCACAAATCTTCGCGGCAAAGCGTCTGCAGGCCTTTGTCGGCGATCAACGGGACAAACGTTGCATGCACGCGGCGGCAACTGCGGGCGAGGGCTTCTTGCAGGTTATTCAGCCGCTGTTGGTACGCGGCGATCGTTTTGCGGTCGAGAATCAAGTCAGTTTCGGCCGCCGATTCAATGTCGACCAGCCGGCGCCCGCCGCTGGGCGTCGGCGCGGCTTCCCAAGCAGTCAGCACTTGCAGGACCCACAGCGCGCTGGCGCCGGTTGCTAAGCGGCGAATCAGTGCTTCGGGGTCGTGCGGGAACAGAAAATCGCTAATCACGATGCGGACTGACTGCCGCTGCAGCGGGATTTGATTGCCTTCTAGCAAATCGACGAGCGTGGCCCGCGCGTTGAATTCCAGCCGTTCGATGACATCCAGTCCTTCGAGTCCGGTTCGCGAGGCCGTCTGATCGGCGAACGCGACGACGCCCGCCCGGCCCCCCAGGCGTCCGCAAAGCAGGGCAAACAGGGCGGCGAGTTGTTTGGCGACGACCGGTTTGGCGCCGCTGCCGGTCCGCATCGAGGCGCTGCCGTCGATCAGGATCTGCGTTTGTGGGCTGATCTCTTCGCGATACAGACGGACCATCAACGTATCGCTGCGGGCGTAGGCCGACCAGTCGACGTGGCGGATGTCGTCGCCAGGGATATATTCGCGGAACTCCTGAAATTCGAGCGAACTACCCGTGCCGCGCCCCAACAACTCGCCCGAACGCCCCGCGACCGGGGTGCGGGGAAAGCCGAGTTGGTACGTCTCGACGGCCCGTTGGACTTCAGGATCATTCTTCACGAAGCATTGTTCCTCTGAGGGAGACGATCGCGCAGCTGCATCAACTCGTCGTCGACGGTTCCGGGGCGACGGCCGAGTCCAGCATCACTCCCCGGCGCATGTCGCTGCTGACTGGTTCGATGTCCGGGATGACTTCGGGAACATCGGGTGGAGGTTCGCGGAGGAGGACGACTTCTGCAAGCCCGCGCAACATCGTGCGCAGGTTCAAGAGCACCACCAAACTGGCGGCGATCGAAAGGGCCATCATGATCTTGCCAGCCCAAGGGCCGCCGCCGCTGACGCGCACGAGCGAATGCACGGGATCGGTCAGATAGAGCAATTCGTTCGTGGTCCGCCCAGAGCCGCGAAGTATGGTAAAAATGTTCGGTACCATCCACATGACGGCGAACATCACAATGGCAAACGCCCGGGTCTGAGCGGGACGAAACAGCGGGGTTGCGCTCCGCAACCAGCGGCCCATCACGGCCGCCAGGCCGGCGTAGATGATGATGTAACAGCTGACCGCCGAGGTGAAGTTCATCGCGTGCACGCGATCAGGACCGTGCAGGGACCGTTGGACCAGGAACGCCAAGCCGATCAGCGCGGCCAGATGTCCGACCGCCAATAGCATTCCTCGACCGCCTCCGGGGAGAAATGGGACCGCAATCAGTCGCACGAGCGGGTTCTTGGGCAATTGGCCGCGCACACGCCGCGAAAGGGTTTCGGTCTCCGTCGCAGCGAACACACAGACCGCGCCCCAAAACACCGCCAAAACACTCAAGGTGGAATAGATTGGTTCCGTGGCGAGATTTGTGCTGGGCGAGGTTCCGCCGAAGTACCCCTGATGGAATCCGATGCTTAGCCAGCCGATGGTCAGCCAGAAAATGGCGCTGCCGCTGAGGCGAATTCCCGTGCTGCGGTTGTCGGACTCAAATGTCAACTGTGCCCGGGCGATTTGCAGACAGAGCACAAACAGGGCGACGTAATAGGTACCGATCACCAATCCGCCCCAATAGACTGCGGGGTCGCTGAAGTCGATGGAATTTCGCGACACGAGCAGGGTGCCGGTGGTGATCGAGGCTCCCATGATCCAGACCAGTTGTCCCAACAAGACCAGCGACAAGACCACCTGCGCCTGCCGCTGCCTCGCGAAGGTGCTGAACGTGAGCGACATCAAGGCCACCAGCATTGATGCGAACATCAAAGCGAGCAGCACAAAGATCAATGTCGGAAAGTCGACGCCGCGGAGCAGATAGGTGAATGCGACGAAGGGGCTGATGGCGGAGAAGTAGATAAAGGTCTGCACCTGGGCACTGAGCCATTTGCCCCACACGATTTGCTGCGGCGACAGTGTGGTGATATTGAGCAGTTCGTACGTGTTCAAGTCGCGTTCCGCGAGCAAACTGCGAAATGCTCCAAACGGCACGACCAGCATGACGGTGAAAGACAGCAGGGTGAAATACCAGGGGAACACGTTCTTGCCGATGGGGCTTTCGTCGTTTGCGCCAATCATCGACATCAGCACAAACGCCGATATCAGCCACCCGCCTAACAGCATGATGGCGAACGTGGCCAGGAATTGTTTGCTCTTGAGCGCCTGGCGGGTCTCCTTGACGAGAATCGGGTTGAGACGATCGCTCGCTTGTTCCGCCCAGCGGTTTATGAAATCAGACTCGGACATGATTTATGTTTATTTCATCAGCCTCCGGCAGTGCCGGGCGGCGTGACGGCGGGAGGTTACTGAATTATTGGGTGATCCCTTTGGTGACCGCCATGAAGACGTCTTCCAGCGACTCGGCGCGGCCGTGGAAGGCGATGACGTCGATGCCGGCCTCGATCATCGATTTGAGCAGTTGCGCCTGGTCCGCTTCGTTGCCGGCGAATTCAAAGCGAGCATGCCGCTCGGCGATCCGCACGGCGCTGATGCGGGGCTGTTCCAGCAGCCAGCGCTGCAGTTTTTCGACATTCTCCGCGACGCGGACTTCCAGAGCCGTGGTTCCCTCCGGACCGATGCGGCGATGCCCTTTCATGATTGCATCGCGCGATCCGCTGGCGAGGATCTGGCCGGCTTCGATGATCGCCGCCGAATTGCAGATCTCCGACAGCTCGGTGAGGATGTGCGAACTGATCAATACGGTTTTGTTGAGCTCCGTCGCCAGCAGTTGGATCAGTTCCCGCAATTCGACGCGGGCGCGGGGATCGAGTCCCGCCGCCGGTTCGTCCAAAACCAGTACCTGCGGATCATGAATCAACGTTCGCCCCAATCCGAGCCGTTGCGACATTCCCTTGCTGAGCGTATCGATCGGTTTTTCGGCCAATTTGCCGAGTTCGGTGAACTCCAAAACCCGCTCGATCGCATCGCGGCGGGCGGCGCCACGAAATCCGTAGGCGCGGGCGAAGAAGTCGAGGTACTCGATCACGTTGACGTTCTGATATTTGCCGAAGCTATCAGGCATGAAGCCCAGAATGCGGCGGACATCGTCCGGCTTGTCAACGACGGAATATCCTCCCACAAAGGCGTCGCCGGCGGTGGGGACGTCTAATGTCGCCAGGATCCGCATCGTCGTGGTCTTGCCGGCACCGTTGGGTCCGATGAAGCCCATCACCTCGCCCGGATGAACTCGAAACGAGACGTCGTTGACTGCCTTGAGGTTTCCAAAAAACCGGTGCAGATGGTGCAGTTCGATCGTGGGTGCCACTTCAGGGGGCGGCGGGGGATCGAGCGTGGCTGTGGTGGTGGTTTCTTCGGTCATGAATTCATTAGGTGTAACGTCAAAATGACACGAGACTAATACCGGCCGTGGAGCACGTGAAAATCCCCTTCGGCGTCGGTGCTTTCTACGCCCAACTCTAGGCCGGGGTTTTCCCGCAGGATGGCAATGTAGCTCCGGCGTTGGTCGGTCAAGTCCCGATCGTTTTTCGGTTTTAGCAGCCGAGTCAGGTTCGATTCCAGATTGCCGCCGGAGTAACTGACGTTTAGGTTTGGCCCCCCATAATAAATCGCCCCGCTCATCACGACGCTTGGGGTGGGAGGTGTTGTCGGAGCAGCGCCGCCTGGATAGATTTCCAGCGGATGCGCCTTGTACTGTTCTTCGAGTACGTCCACGACCTCGTCGGCGGGGGTGAGGGTGAGTCGTGCCGAGCCGCCAGCGGCGACGTTCTTGCCAAGAAACGTGTTTCCGTCGTCGTCCACGACCACTAGCAAATTGATGTTCCAGGCCAGGCCGTTGGCGACGTCAACTTGATCAGTGCCGGCTGCGGAGATCTCCAAACGTCCCCGTTCGGTCCGGCTGGTGACGGTCAAGAATTGCGCCGGCGTCCGCGAGCGAATCCAACCGGATAGAAAATGTTGGCCGTTGGTCCAATCAACCGTCCCTTGCGGCGAGTCCTGTCCTGGGGCCCAAATGGGAAACACGGCGGTTTCAGACGAGAATTGTAGGCCGTTCGAAGGGGCAATCCCCGCATAGAGCGCGGTCCGCCCCAGGGCGACGGCCGTCTTGGTTCGCTGATCGAGCAGCGTGAAGCTGCGCGTGCGAGAGGTGACACCGAAACCGTCGGAAACCGCGGCGTATGCAAACAGAGCACAACTCGTGAAAAACGCGATTGCGGGTATCGTGACCACCAACAAATATAACTGCTGCCTCCGTTTGAGTAGGAAGTAATTCAGCGGGCCGATCACGATCGTGAATCCGGAGATCAGCACGATGAAGGCAATCTTGGGGACGCCCCCCACGCCGGGAATGGCGAATTCGGTGAATGCGCTATCAGGCTGACGCGTGGTCAATCCCTGTCGCGTCGTCCACCGCCACGTATCGGGCTTTAGAGAATTGAGCAACCAGGCCCAATCATGCGGCGTGCCGGGAAAGGGGTTTTCCGGCATGGCGATCACCTGTCCCAACATCTGCGGATGAATGGCAAAGGCGTTCGGCCCGTTGGGCCACTCGTAGTCGCCCGACATGGTCCCCCATCCGCCCTCGTTTTCGACAAGCACCCCGCCCCGCATCTCGTCCGTAATGACCTGCATCGGCCGGCGGGCATCCAGCGGAGCGTGTTGCCAACTCTCGCCGGAGGGCAGTTGCAGCAGTCCCCGAAATTCCGGCAGATCGGCGCCCGGGACCTTCGTCTCATACACCAGCAGTTTTCCGCCGGTGCGAACCCAATTGACGATGGCCGATCGCGCCCCCTCGGGGATCGTTTTGAGCGTCTCCCAGGGGATGGCCAAGATGTCTAATCCGGAATA
>CALFYU010000117.1 GCA_937952455.1 uncultured Planctomycetaceae bacterium | reverse complement strand
GGGCCGTCGGAGCGGCGACGATGACCGGTAGGTCCGGGTGGACGAACCGCGGCTGCCGCGCGTCGACCACTTCGACGCGGACGTCGCGGACCGTGTTCCAGTACGCGTGCAGGCCCGGCTCGAGCAGTTCGCTGAAACGGCCGTCGATCCAGACCAACGCGCGCTGGTCGTCCTTGAGGTCCAACACCGTTGCGCGGTCCTCGAGCACACCCGCCTTGACGATGACGTCGAGCTGCTCATGCACCAGCCGCGGCGCGCGGAGCGCTTGCACTTCGACCCGCACCTTGCGAAATGGGTCAAAGAACCAGTGCCGGCCGGCATCCAACAACCCGCGAAACTCGCCGTCGCGGAAGTACAGACCGACCTCGTGGCGACGAATCTTGATGAGCTTAATAAAAAACATCATGGGACCTCCACACGGACGTCAAAATTGAATACAAATCTCGAAAACGACGGCCAAGCCGTCGGCTTGATATCTTCTGGCCACTGACCACTGACCACTGTGAAAGACGTCTTTGGCAGGCGGCGCGAGCGCTGATCACACGTGGCTGCACGGAGTGCGGCTTGAGCAAACGTGCGGCTGCGGTGCCGAAGCGCCACCGACGCGGTCTCGGCCGACGGTCGAAACCACCGGTGAGCGCCGCGTCGTTGACGCTCCTTTCCCGCAGCCGCACGAAGGCGGTATCCGCGCACTGCAGAGCGCGCCCGCGTGCTGCCGCCGGCGGTGGTCCTCGGCGTCGACCGAATCACGAGCCGCCCCAGCGCAGCGGCTGGGGCGGGCAAGCTTCCGGTTTCGGCTTCAGACAAACCGCGCGGCGGCGGATCAAACGTTCGTCCGCCTCCCGCGGACGTTTTGGGTGACGCATTCGCGCCAGTCGTGTGGTTTTGTAAACCACGGGGAGTCTTGGGTGGGACTCGAACCCACTACCTCAGGTTAATAGCCTGATGCTCTGGACCAGGTGAGCTACCAAATCTTGCCCGCCGTCGGTTTCAGAACCCATGTTCGGAACACGCACGGCCGACCGGTCCACCCGGGGTCGAGCGCGCCGCTGGTCTCCGGCGACGTCAAGTTACGACTCAAGAAACGAAAACAGCCCGGCATCATCATCGATGCCGGGCCGTGAGAACCTCAGGATTCCACGGCGGCATCAACAGCGCAGACATTCTTCTCTCCCAACGCATTGTCCGGAGGGATGCTGTAAATTGAGATAATCGGAATAGCCGGTCATGACTGTTTGCCTGGATGGTAAAATGCGATTTTGGACATATGCACGAAGACGCATTTTTGCGGCGGGAGGTTCGCAAAATTCGCCGGTATGCGAGATTTTCATCAATCCTATCTCAATACCGCACGCGCCATTTGACGCGTCTTGACATCATCCCAGAACTCGCCGTATAACTCCGCGAATCGCTCGATCCGCGTTGAAGATTTCATGAAGAAATGAGCGAACAGCAACAGCGGCGCATCGACCGGCGCGCCGCTGGTTCGCCGAACCGGCCAGGGAGGGGATTGTCGCTTGGAAACAAGCATGCGGGTTCACGACCACGTCGAAACCGGCCTGCCGCCGCGGCTGCGGCTGTTGTGCATCGGTGCGCTGGAGCCGTCCTGGGTCAGTTTGACGCTGCAACTCGACGCAGAGGGCTGCATGGAACCCATTTTCAAATGGGTCTCCTCGGCCAGCGAAGCGCTAGCGCTGTTGCGCAAAGAGAGTTTCGACTGTCTGTTGATCAACCATATGCTGCTGGACGGCCCCGAAGAGACGGGAACCAGTTCGCTGCATCTGGTACGGGCGGTACGGGCCAGCGGCTGTGACGATCCCGTGGTGGTGGTGGCGGCGACCGCCGACGACGCCACCTGGACCGAGGTCTGCCGGCTGCAAGTCGAATTGTTGCTCACTCCCAACGGCCTGGAATCAATGGCGGTCGTGCCGATGCTCAAGCGCGCTTTGCGGCGCGTCGATCTGATGCGTGAAAACCACCGCATGGCGATGTCCGAGCGGCGGCGGCTGACGCGGGAGCGCAACGAAGCGGGGCACCTGCTCAACGAGCAACGGCAGATCATCCGCGATCTCGCCGACATTGTGCGGATCACCGACCCAAGTGCGGGGGCTGCGCAGCTGCCGACGGAGTTCAACGACTACTACCAGGAACTGCTGCGGACGTACGTCATCATGGGGTCGGGTGGATTGGGTGCCGAGATTGCCAAGTTGGCCGAAGTGCTCGCCGTCGCCGGTCTCAGTCCCCGGCAGGCGCTGGAACTGCACTTGGAGCGCGTGGAAGATTTGGTCTGCGGTTTGGGCAGCCGCAGTACGCGGCACGTCATGGCCCGTGCCGACCTGCTGGCGCTGGAAGTGATGATTCACCTCGGCGAGTGCTATCACGACACGCCGAATTGACGACGTTTCTTCTCAGCGCGCTACAACCGAGCCATGGATTCAGCGATGGCGAAGCCCCGTTTTTCGTCGCGGCGGATGCGCGCGGCGGCGATTTCGGGATCGTGATCGAACAGCGCCAACCAACCGCGGTCGGCGATGCGGCCCAGCAATTCCGGTTTGGCGCGGCGGGTTTGCAGCACGTCGACGTCATAGGCCATGCACCACAGCGTCGGCAGGTGCGCCGCCATCGGACAGATATCGCCAATGAAGACTGCTGTTTCTCCCCCGCTTTCGATGAATAGCGACTGATGGCCGTGGGTGTGTCCGCCGTTAACCTCCGCGCGAATGCCCGGCACGATCTCGACGTTGCCGTCGATGAGCTGCAATTGCCCGGATTCTGCCAGCGGCAAGAGATTCTCCTGAGGATAGGCGCCGTATAGTTCCGGAAAACCAGCGGTGGCGTTGATCCATTCCCGCCGCTGGGCGACGTAGGTGGCGTTGGGAAAGGTCGGCCGCAGGTTTCCCGCTTCATCCAATTGAGTCGCCCCGCCGGCGTGATCGAAATGCAGGTGCGAGAGGATCACCATGTCAACTTGCTCGATACCTACGCCGTGGGCGGCGAGCTTTTCGACCATCGGATCGCCCGGCTGGGCGCCATGGATCTTGCGTTTCTTCTCTGAGAACTTTGAGCCGTAGCCGGTTTCGATCAAAATCGTCCGCTCGCCGGTTTCGATCAGCACGCAGTTCGTGGCGGAGGTGATCAGATTCCGCTCGTCCGGTTCGACGACGCGTTGCCACAGCGATTTGGGTACGACGCCGAACATCGTCCCGCCATCGATGAGAAACACGCCGCCGGAGATCGTGGTGAGTTGAAAGTCGCCGAGAATCATGGGAAGTGCGATCGTCGTAGGGGGAATGGAAGGATTACTAGGGGAGAGAAATTCGAAGCACGAAATCTGAAATCCTAAACAAATACAAAATAAAAACCTCCAATGACAGAAACGTTTGGGGTGTTGATCATTGGGATTTGTTTCGGATTTCGAAATCCGGATTTAGGATTTCATTCTATGCGGTTTCCGCCTCGTCGAGGCCCAACTCGGCGATCATCGCTTCTCGGATTTTGAACTTCTGGATTTTGCCGGTCACGGTTTGCGGAAACTCGGTGACGAATTTGACGTAACGCGGGACCTTGTAGTGGGCCAGGTTTTTGCGGCAGAATTGGCGGATGTCCTCGTCGGTCACGGTCGCATCCGGTTTGAGGCGGATCCAGACGGCGAGTTCTTCCACGTATTTCGCATCGGGGACACCAACCGCCGCCACGTCTCCCACGGCGGGGTGGGTGTAGAGGAATTCTTCGATCTCGCGGGGATAGATGTTCTCGCCGCCGCGGCAGACCATGTCTTTGATGCGGCCGGTGATACGGTAATAGCCATTGGGCATCCGCACCGCCAAATCGCCGCTGTGCAGCCAGCCTGCGTCGTCGATGGCGGCGGCTGTCGCTTCGGGCATGTTGTAGTAGCCGAGCATGACCACGTGGCCGCGGGCACACAGTTCTCCCTGTTGTTCGTCGCCCAGTTCCTCGCCGGTGGCGGGGTCGATGATCTTGACTTCCACGTCTGGGATTGGGCGGCCGACCGTTTTGACCCGCAATTCCAACGGGTCGTCGGTGCGGGTCTGCGTGATGACGGGTGAGGCCTCGGTCAGCCCGTAGGCGATTGTGATTTCGCGGGCGCCCAAGTCGTCGACGACGCGCTGCATGACTTCAATCGGACAGGGGCTGCCGGCCATGATGCCGGTCCGCAGCGACGTCAAATCGCGGCCCGCGCGGGTCGCGTGATCGAGTTGGGCGATGAACATCGTGGGCACTCCGTAGATCGAAGTCGCCCGTTCCGTTTCGATGGCGTCCAGCGTCGCTTCGGCGTCGAAATGTTCGGCGGGGATGATCATAGCCGCCCCCCGCACGGCGGCGCCGAGCACGCCTAACACGCAGCCGAAACAGTGGTAGAACGGTACGGGGATGCAGATACGGTCGACGGCCGTCAGTTTCTGGCAGGCGCCGATGTAAAAGGCGTTGAGCAGCAAATTGCGATGGGTCAGCGTGGCCCCTTTGGGAAACCCGGTTGTGCCGGAGGTGAATTGAATGTTGATGGCATCGCCGGGCCGCGGGCGGCTTTCCCGGTCGGCCAATTCCGATTGCGGCACGTCGTCGGCACGCTTGAGAAATGACTCCCAATTCGAGATTCCGCCGGAACTCTCTCCACGGAGTACAACGACGTGCCGCAGTTTGGGAAATTCCTCTAATTGAACCCGATCCGCCGGGCAGCCGGCCAATTCCGGTGCCGCTTCGTTGAGCATGGCGACGTAATCCGATCCGCGGAACTTGTCTAACAAAAACAGCGTATCGATATCGGCCTGCTTCAGGACATATTTCAATTCGAATGCGCGGTAGGCGGGGTTGATCGTAACCAGCACGGCGCCGATCCGGGCCGTGGCGAATTGCAGCAGGACCCATTGCGGCCAATTGGTAGCCCAGACGGCCACGTGCGTTCCCTGTTGCACGCCCAGCGAGAGGAGTGCCCGCGCAACGCGGTCGACATCAATGTCGAGTTGTGCGTAGCTCCACCGCTGGCCGAGTTGCGGAAAGACGAGTGCGTCGGCGTCAGGGGTGTGGCGCGCCGTCTCACGCAGCATGCCACCGATGGTCAGTCCGTCGACCCAGGGTTTGGAAGCGGCAGCCGTCATGGTTTTGCTTTCAGTGGGGAAATGAGTCACGTCAACTTTGCGAGAGTCGATCTCCGCGGTGCGGCGTCTATTCTATCGGTCGGGGCAAGTTACGTGTAGAACAGTCCGGCCAGATCGCGTTGGATAGCCGCATGTCCGCCATAGGGGTATCATGTCAATTCATACAAAGACTATTGGCAATCTCTGCTCCGAAATCCAAATTTCCCCATGGCTCGCTTTTTCAAATACAAATCCCCCCAAGAAATCACCGCCGACGCGGCGACGCTGGGATATGCGATTCCCGCGATTGACGACCTGTCCCCGCTGTTTCAGCCTGTGGCGGTGGGGAATTTTACCGTCGGGAACCGGTTCGCGATTCATCCCATGGAGGGGTGCGACGGCACGCTTGAGGGGCATCCCGATGAACTGACATATCGCCGCTATGTGCGATTCGGGGCAGGGGGGGCGAAGTTGATCTGGGGCGAGGCGACTGCCATCGCCGACAACGGGCGGATGAATCCGCGGCAATTGTTGATCAACGACGCCAACGCCGCCGGGTTGGAAAAAATGCTCGCCGATTGCCGGGAGGCGCATCGCGCATCGATCGGTTCAGATGGCGACTTGCTGCTCGGTTTGCAACTGACGCATTCGGGGCGGTTCAGTTTCCGCAAGCCGCTGATCGCCTGCCACGACCCGATTCTCGATCCGATCACGCTCGATAAGTCGACTGGAAAATATGTCGACGAGTCCTACCCGCTGATCAGCGACGACGAATTGAAGCGGATCGAAGACCAATATCTTGCGGCGGCCCGGTTGGCGGCTAGGGTCGGCTGCGATTTTATCGATCTGAAACAATGTCACCGCTATTTGCTGTCGGAATTATTGGCGGCGAAGAATCGCCCAGGGGACTATGGGGGGAGCTTTGAAAATCGGACGCGGCTGATCCGCAATATTACCGGGCGGATTGCGGCGGAGTTTCCCGAGTTGATACTGGCATCGCGGTTCAACGCGTATGATGGCATTCCCTATCGCTCGGGGGCCAAGGAGAATATTGGCGAGCCGTATCCGCACAACTTGCCGCTGCAAACGGCGTTTGGGACGAATCCGGACAACCACCGTGAGGAGGCGTTGGACGAACCGCTTCAATTGGCGGTGCTGTTGAAAGAGTGGGGGCTGAAACTGCTGAGCGTGTCAATGGGAAATCCGTACGCGAATCCGCACATCGTGCGTCCAGCGGAATTTCCCCCGGTCGACGGGTATCACTCGCCCGAACATCCGCTGGACGGGGTGGCGCGGCATTTTCGGATCGCCGGCAAGATTCAAGAGGCCGTCGGCGAGGTTCCGGTCGTGGGGAGCGGCTACAGTTGGCTACAGGATTTCGCGCCGCATGTCGGGGCGGCGAATGTGGCTGAAGGGAACATCGCATTCGTGGGCTTCGGGCGGGCGACACTGTCGCATCCTGATTTCGTCAAGACGATACAGGAAACGGGCAGCCTCAACCGCAAGAAAGTGTGCCGCACGTTTTCGTATTGCACGAACCTGATGCGGTCGAAGCACAACGAACTGGGGCAGTATGCGACCGGCTGTCCGCCATTTGACAAGGAGACGTACGGACCGCTGTGGGAGGAGGCGAAGCGGACGGCAGCGGGGGGTGCCGACGGGAGTGGTGAGTAGTCCACCCACTTGAAAATTCGAAATCCGAAGCACGAAATACGAAACAAATTCCAATGACCGAATTTCTGAACGTTTCGGTCATTGGGATTTTTTGTTTAGTATTTGTTTAGGGTTTCGAGATTCGGATTTCGTGTTTTCCTCAGGCGCCGCGTCAGCGCTGGTAGATCGGCAGGAAGCCGTTGTCGAGTTGCAGGATCGTGGGGTTGATCGCCGTGGTATATACCGGTCGCACATGTCGGTCCTTTCAACTGTCGTCGGCCGACTGGCGGCGGAGGATCGACTTGCTCAGCGACCCGAAATAATTTTCCCAATCGTCCCCGTCGAGCCGGTACATCACCTGCGCGTAGTAATAATGGGCATAATGCCAATGCCCGAAGGAACGGGATGATCCGCCGCTCACCGACAGGTTCTTCTTGCAGTAGGCCAACAGCCGCTGCGTATATTCCGAGTCGTATTCGCCGGAATTGAACAGGCAGGCCAGTGCCGCCGCCGTGATGGGGGGACGTGCGCCGCCGCCGCGGATGGAGTATTGTACGCCTCCTTCCTTGGTCGTGCACTTTTCGATGTACTCGACGGCCCGATCAATGATTTCCTTGGGAACTGGAATCCCGGCGTTGCGGCAGGCCCGCAATCCCTGGACCTGTGTGATGCAGGTGGAGCCTTCGTCAAAATCGTTGCCATCGCGGGCTGAGACGTAACCCCAGCCGCCTGACGTGGTTTGTGCCTTGCCGCAAAAATCGACGGCCTTGGTGAGCACGTACTTCAATTCCTCGCGCCCTGCTCCTTTTCCTCTTCGCCGAAGACCTGCGACAGAAACAGCATCGAAAATCCGTGGCCGTACATGTAGTGATAGTCGTTTTGATACCCGATCAGTCCATTCTTGCGCGAGCGTTCGATGAGGTAGTCGACCGCCAGTTGGATGTTGCGCGAATACTTGCCCCGCGTGGTCGTTGAGCCTTCACACAACAAGGCGTTGCCGGCCAAAGCGGTCATTGCCACGCGGTACTGGGAGTGCTGGGCTTCCCAATAGCCCTGAGGCCGCTGCTCGGCGGCCAGATAATCCAAAGCACGTTGCACGGAATTCGCCAATTTGGGGTCGGTTTTTTTTCGTGCGGCCTGGGCAGCGGTTCCCGGCAACAGCAATGCGCAAACCAGGACAACGGCGAATAGAGATCTCATCAACGTGGCCTTCAATGGTTTAAACGAGGCAATCGAAGGGATAGGTCGCTGTGTTACGACATCCCATAGTTAATGTTAGCTATTGCCGCCGTTGCCTCAAGGCCGGTTTTGGTGGAGGAACGCGGATTCTCGGCCCGGCAGCAACGGGAATGCTTAGCGATCGGACGCCTGGCATGCCGAGATTCGATTGCTCCGGTTGCAGCGGTTTGAGCGGATTTGGCCGCAATCGGCGGACGCGACAATCGAAATAATCGTCGCATCGCAAGCGGGATTGGCGGGTTTGGATGCTGATCTCAATATTCGATGTGAGTGGCTTCACGGAATCGCCGAAAAAATGAGCGTCTTACCCAAAATGACTTGATGGGCGACTATCGATCCTCGTGTAGATCGCGTGATTCGCCACGGGCGAACCGAGGACGACGCTCACGTTCGCGTTAGAACATTTAGGAGATGCTCTGAAATGAAGTGGATGACCTTTACCGCTGCCTTGATGATCTGTTGGGCTTGTACGAGCCAAGCCGAAGCCGGCTTGTTCGGACACCACAAGCACAAAGGCTGCTGTGCCCCTGAACCGTCGTGTTGTGCCCCCGAGCCTTCGTGCTGTGCCCCCGAGCCTTCTTGCTGTGCTCCGGCTCCCACGACCTGCTGCGCCCCCGTGACCTGCTGTGCTCCCCCGAGCTGCTGTGATAGCTGCTGCTGCAAAAAGAAGAAGCACAGCTGGTTCAAGAAATTGTGCGGCTGCTTCAAGAAGAAGAACAAGTGCTGCAACAGCTGCTGCTGCGAGCCGGTTAGCTGCTGTGCGCCCGCCCCGACCTGCTGCGCCCCGGCGCCCACGACCTGCTGTGCTCCGGCTCCCGCCAGCTGCTGTGCTCCGGCGCCCCCGACCTGCTGTGCCCCGGCCGCTCCCGGCTGCTGTGCCCCGTAAGTTGGTTGTCGGATTGACCGATACAAAGCTGCCGCAAAGGATCACATCCTAGACGATGGCAACCGCAGCGGCTGCTTTGCGAACGTGAGTAATCTTCCCGCGGGGGGAGGCAATCGTGCCTCCCCCAAGGGAGTGATTGCCACCTTCGAAAATGGTTTTTCAAACAAGTATCGGGTTTGCCCGCGAAGACGTAACAAAAACATCCCGCTGGACAATCGCAAACGACGTTGTCTTCGCCAACTCAAAATTCGCCAAGAACGCCCGCCATCCCCGGGCGTTTCTTGCTGCGCAGGCGTCGAACACGCCGCTGGTTTAGCTTGTGCCCCGCGATTGCCGATACCGGTGAAGGATGTTCTCCGGCCGGCTTTGCGGCTTGATTTTGAACGGCCGCGATTTTTCGTGGCGGACAATCTTATTTTCCCGCGGCACAGAATCTGCACCGGTCAGCGGACCTCTCAACGTTGCGGCGGCGTGAAGTCGCCTCTTCGCGTGGTACGTCTCTCTCAAATTCCCAGCGGGCCAAGCACGATGACACAGAAATTGACCGACGCCGAAATGGCGGAAATCGAACAGCTTCTCCAATCGGGATACTGTAACCCGGTATGGCGCAAACATGTTTCGAAGTTAATCACTGAAGTGAATCGTCTGAAGCGACTCCTTGAAGCGACTGAGCCTCAAGGACGGTCCATGGACCTCGGCGACGACTACGACTTCGCGAACGACACCGTCTTTCTGTAGTCCGCGCCGCGTCTGCTCACGTGTTGTTTTTGTAAAAGCGACATAGTGCGATGCCGATTCTTACAATTTGCGGCGCGGCTGGACGCGTGGGGCTGTTATCTCAATCGCCATATCGGACGTTGCTGCGACGCGTCATGCGTACTTGATAACGAGTGCGGTGTTGTCGTCCCGCTGACTGGCGTCGCCGGCGAATTCGTCAGCCGCTTCGAATATGCATTGGACGATCTCGGTCGCGGTGCGGGAGTGGTTTCTGCGCACGACGTCGAACAGCCGCTCCTCGCCGAACAATGTCCCGTCGGGCGCTTTGGTTTCCAGAATTCCGTCGGTTACCAACAGCAACAAGTCGTTGGAGCACAACTGAATCGGATCGGAGTCGTCCATCACGGCGTTTTCGTCGATGCCGAGCGCGATGCCGGTGGGGCTGAGGACTTGTGCTTCCCCGTCGGCCCGTAACAGATACGAATTATGCCCGGCGCTGGTATAGATCGTCGACGAGGATCCCGGCACGAGTTTGACCATGAAGAGGGTGACGAAACGGCCCTCTTCGACGTCCTGCGCTACGGCGCGATTGGCGAGCGTGAGCACCTCGCCGATATCGTTGTGGGTTTGTGCCAGCGACCGGAGAAATGCGCGAGTTTCTGACATTAACAGGGCGGGGCCGATGCCATGTCCGGCGACGTCGGCGACTACGATGGCGGTACTGCCGTCGTGCATGGGGATGTAATCAAAATAGTCGCCGCTGGCCCACTCCGCCGGTTTGGAAGCGCCCGCGACGTCGAAGTTTTCGATGTCGGGCGGCCCGTCGGGAAACAGGTTCTCTTGGATTTGGCGGGCAACGCGGAGTTCATCTTCCTTTTGCCGCACGACTTGCTCTAGGCGTTTCTTGTCACGCTTGAGCAGGGCTTCCGCCTTATGGAGTTCCACGAATAGCGGCTCGATGAGGGCGATTCCCGCCACGAGGAGAATCGACACGAGCAGGGAGATCAAGCTCTCGGTCCAAAACGCCAGGTCCGCCTCCGTATCAACTAATCTTTCGTTCCAGGTATCGACCAGACTGGTCGCGCGCCCGATGGTCATCACGATCGCTGCCGCAGAAATGAAGACCCACGCCGAGCGACGGCGGTAGAGTTGATTCAACCGCAAAGCAAGTCCGGCCGCTGCCAGTTGGGCAATCACGCTGAGAATCAGAACGATTTTTACAGCCATAAACCGGCACTTTCCTGCCCAACATCACTGAGCCTACCGTGAGAACCCCCTGCGGGCCTGTCGATGAGGTCCACGCAATCGGTGACCGGGTTCCGACCGGATGCAAGTTGTCGATATCCGGACGTACTGCGAACATTTGACTTCGAGACGCCCATCATAGCTGCTGTCGGAGGGGATGAACAGGTGGCCGCCGTCCGTTTTGCCGACCGTTTTTTGCCGATACCGCCGTCCTGCCGGTGCGCAGCCGCCGACCCAAATGCCGGTTTTCTAAGCCACAGATTGAACACGGATCAAACACGGATTTTCAGGGATGAACCCCGTCTTTCCTACCCGCGAGTCACAGGTCAATGTATCGCTTCCTGCGCACGTCGTTTGGCGATCGCAGTAAGTCCGACTCCATGGAGGCCATTCTCTCGACAGGCACGTCGATGTACGACGACAAACCGTCGGTTGGGGACTTGCGTCTAAAGCCTGACCAACTGTGCTTGATCCATGTTCAATCTGTGGCGAAGCGGACGCGCCCCTGCTCGGCGGCGGGCGACAGGACGACCGGTCAGCCAGCAACTGGCGGATAGAAGAGCATCACCAGCCATTCGGCGACCAGTGCCGGTTTTTCTTCCCCTTCGACCTCGATCGTATTTTCGGTTTTGACCAAGATCCGCGAATCTCCGCGGGGGGTGACGTCCAGCAAGCGAATGTGGCAGCGGATGCGCGTGCCCACGCGGACCGGGGCCATCATCCGCAGGCGGTCGAAACCGTAGTTGATGCCGAATTGCGCACCCTCGGGATAGTCGCGTCCGGCCGCCTGACGCGCCAAGTGGGTGAGCATGGAGATGGTCCAAAAGCCGAACGCGATCGTGCCGCCGAACGTACTTTCGCGGGCGGCCCGCTGCGGATCGGTGTGCAGCCAGTCTTCGTCACCTTTGGCACGTCCGAACTGGTTGATATTCTCCTGTTCGACCGGATGCCAATCGGAGACCAACGTCGACTCATAAAACCGGCGGATCTCTTCGACGCGTTGCTCTTGAGTCATCGGCATGTCTTTTCGGTTTCGGTTGTCGCATTTCAGGAAGGAAGCCGTTCGCAGTCCGTTCAACTCGGGTGCCAATGGCTCATCCACCAATGCGAACGTCGATCGACTTTCGGCTGCGGGGAAAGCATTTCATAAACGACCACTGCTGAATAATCCAGCAGCGGCACCCGATTTTCGCAGCGGCGATCAGGCCGTCACACAGTCCCAGCCCCCGTTGGTGCGGAGGCATTCCACTTCTTCGGCGGCCAATTCACGCAGACGAACGTAATCAATCTTGGCGATGCGATTCAGCGGAAACTCGCCCGGCTGCAATAGGACGTAGTGCGCGGGCCGCATGTACCCCGCGATGCCGCGGGCATGCTCTTCCAAGTCGTCGCGCACCAAGGTGGCGTTTGGTTTCAGCTCGACGAACAATACGACCCCTTCGCTATAGACGGCGTGTTCCGCGCCGACGGCACCGCAGGTGGCGACGTGGTCCTTCAGTTGGGCGAAGTGCTCTTCAATTTGCGCAGGATGGATCTGATAGCCTTTGGGTTTGATCACCAGTTTCGAGCGTCCCGCAAACTTGAGTCCGTGCGGAGTCTTGGCGCCGAGATCTCCGCTGTAGCAGACGCCGTCGTTCGAGACGGTCCGCCGGTAGGCGTCGCGATTGCCGACGTCTTCGCAAACGGATTGCGGTCCGGTCAAGCAGATTTCGCCGGTCTCGCCGTCGGGCAATTCCGGACCGGCGGTGCCGTCCTCATTCATCGGCGCGCGAATCGTCAGCGGCGTGACCGGCATCCACCATCCCAAAGTTTGGGTGAGTTTTTCGACGTCACGCGTCACGGGCGTGTACGTAACAAACCCCGCCATTTCGGACAATCCCAAGCCCGTGGCGGATTTGGGAAACTCGTCCAGCACTTGACGAACGAACTGCGTGGGAACCTGTTGTCCCCCGAACATGACCGACTTCACCGACGAGAGATCGTAGCTGCTATAGTTCGGCAGCAAGCGCTGCATGTTGAACATCGCCGGAATCTGGCCGAACAGATCGACTTGATAATCTTGGATGGCCTTCAGCGTCTTCTCGGCGTCGAACACGTAGAGAATCACAGCGGTGATGCCGCAGAAGAAACTGGTCATCAATTGCTCGGCCTGGCAGCCGACGTGCGAGGGGGGCAGATTGACGAGTTGCCGCTGGGCCTGGTCCATCTCAAACGCGCCGCCCAGGCACATATTCTGGCAGGTGATGTTGCGATGCGAGAGCATTGCCGGTTTGGGCAAACCGGTCGACCCGTTCGTATAGATCACCTGCGCTCCGTCGGTCGGTTTGACGGCGGCTGTGATCTCGGCGTAGCGGGCGTGGACGTCGGACGTTGCGGGAATCTCGGTGGATGCCCACGTCTCATAGGCCAGCGCGCCCGGTGCCGTTTGACCTGCAGGCGCGATCTGTATGAAGTGCTCGACAAACGGGCATTGTTCGCGGACCACGCTGCCCAGATGCGAGAGGTCAACCACGCCCATGTCGCCGGGAAAGACGTATCCCTTAGCTTGGATCATCTCCAGCGAACGCACGATCTCCGGTTCTTTGAGCCGCAAATCGAGCGGCGCGTGGATGACGCCCAACTGGAAACAGGCGTATTCCAAAAAGATATGCTCGACGTACAGCGGCAACGACGTTGCCAGGAAATCGCCCGGACCGAAACCGAGATCCAACAGTCGCAGCGCCAGTGCTGTGACAGTTTCGTGGAACTCGCGGTAGGTGTAGTGCTTGCCCGTTTCGGCATCGATGATGGCGATCTTGTCCGGCGTTTCGTCGGCCCATTTCCGGATCACGCCGTGCAGCAAATGGCGGTCGGCAAAGTCGGTTTCGTAATGCCCAAGCGTGTATTGCGGCACGCCGTCTCGGTAAGTCAGTTCAGTCATTGTGGCCAATGGCATGGGACAGAAAACAAAAAATGAAAGAATGAAATCGGCTGGCTACGGCGTTATGTTTGAGCCAACGAACCAGCGGCGAAAAAATGCAATCGGTCACACGGCCAAATCAGTTGCATATGTGCGAAGCGGCGGGATAGGATGCAGCCGTTATTGCGGGGTAACGAGTCTGCCAATGGCGGCGCTTTCAGATCGATTGGCATTTCAATCATGTCATCTGGGACGACTCTTAATGTATTCAATTAGTCTATTCAAATATTAGTTTCAAAGTGCATTCCTAAGGAATTTTCCTACACTTCCGCTCGACAGAGGGGTTCGTTTGCGCTTAGCCGACGCGTTGTCTTTTCCCAGCAGATTTTTTTGAGGGCCGGTTGTATGATTCGCACGCTTTTTTGCGCTGTGCTTGTTGCCGTCACGATTCCCGTCTCATCCGCTTGCTTATGGGGAGCGGAGATTCATGCCGGCGTGGCGCGGATCGATTTGACGCCGCCGTTGGAAATAAAACCGCCGCTGGGGGGTTACGGCGAGCGGATGAATCGGCCGGCCGAGGGGGTCCACGACCGCATCTTTGCCAAGGCGCTGGTGATCCATGAGGGCCGGCAAAAGTTCGCCATCG